>PIVZ01000627.1 GCA_003354045.1 bacterium | reverse complement strand
AGCTCGTAGCGCACGTTGAATCTCTTCTCGTAAGTAGCCGCCACGCGCTCGAGCAACGCGCGAAACACACGAGTGTGCTCGGGAGAGACCGTCAGATGAAGCCGGCACAGGCCGCCGCGGCCGCGACCGTAATGTGCGGCCTCGATCAGGTGTTCCTCGAAGGCAGTATGCGAGTCCGCGGCACGACCGTGAAACTTGAGCAGCGCCTTCGGCAGAGCCGCATAGTCAAGCCCGTCCTCTTCGAGCAGCGCCGCGAGAACCTCGCGGAGGCCTGCATCAGCGCCCGGCTCGCCGCCCGCGCGGCGTAACACCTCTTGCAGGTCGTCGGAGAAAGCGAACTCGCCGAGACGCTGCATGAACTCCAGGCAATCGGCCGAAGCACCGTCGCCGCCGGTGGCCCGGCTTCGCAAGTCATCCGACGTCCGCAATGATTCGTCGCCGTGGACGGTGAGCAGAGAGCGGAACATGCGGCTGGCCGCGCCCGAGGCGGGCACGAACTTGACGACCGACAGTCTCTCTCTGGTCTGGTCGTATAGAGAACGGTAGCGCTCGGCCTCATCCGGCGTAAAGACGTGGATGCCGTCACCGGGCACGCAGGGTTTCAGGATTTTCGTATACCGCGGGGGGTTCCGGAAGACCTCGAGCTGACGCTCGGCTCGCGCCGGCGACACGCCCCACTCTTTCAGGTAGGCAAGGTCTCGTTCGGAGAAGCCGTCGGTGCCCGAAGCCATCAGGTTCTAGACTGGGTGGACCACCATGGGTCGCCGTCCGGAAGTTTACTTGGTAATCCGTTCAAACTTACTCGGCCGGACTCGCGATCGTTCAGCTGCCGGCTGAAATCAGTTTTTCGAGCTCGCCGCTCTCCAGCATCGACATCACGATGTCGCTGCCACCCACGAACTCGCCGCGAACATAGAGCTGCGGGATGGTCGGCCAGCTCGAGTATTGTTTGATTCCTTCACGTAGAGCCGGATCGTCGAGAATGTTGTAGGCCGCGAAACGGGCCCCTACTTTCTCCAGCGCACCCACCGTCGCCTGCGAAAACCCGCACTGAGGCAGCGATGGAGTGCCTTTCATGTAAAGGACGACATCGTCCTCTTCGGTCTGGCGCTTGATCTTCTTGAACACGTCTTCGGGCATCGGTTACTCCGTCTTGCCGATCTCTGTGACCAGTCCCGCGCGATACTGCTCCGGTGTCATCGTCTTGATCACGAGAGCGTGAATGGCGCTGCGCAGGGAGTCACCGAGGGCGGCGTACACCAAGCGGTGTTGCTCGACCATCGTGCGCCCTTCGAACGCGTCGGAAACTACGGTCACCTCGAAATGATCTCCGCTGTCCTGCAGATCAGTGGCGCTGACGTCGGCATTCGGCATCGCGGCCCTTATCATCTCTTCTATCTGCTGCGCTTCCATGGGTGCACTTCCTCCGTGCGCAAGGAGATTCTAACGGTCCGGCCTCGATTGCAAGAACGTCGCACAACGCCAGCCCCTCACCCGCGCTCTACCAGCCGCTCCTGCTCCTGAGCGCGCCACTGACCGAAGTTTTCGGGCCGGAATACTAATCGACGTAACCGAGGGCCCGCAAGGCACGCTTGTCTTCCTCGCTGATCTGCGGCTGCTCTTCCATGGACGACGGTACGGCCTCTTTCCAGGACTCTATCTGCCGCTCGAGCTCGTGGCGGCGGTCCGGGCTCTTCTCGGCCAGATTCTCGCTCTCCTCAGGATCGGCCGCGAGATCGTAAAGCTCGGCAAGCTCCTCGGCAGGAGCGCTGATGAGCTTGATTCGGTCCTTGACGACCCCATGCATCTCGGCTCGCAGCTTCCTGACGCCTCCCTTCCTGCGGGAAGCTATCCGCCGCGTGTTGTACTGGCGCCGTTGCAGGTAGACCGCCCGGTCCGGGCGAAGCTGGCCGAAAAGATCGAAACCCTGAAACGGCTCGGGAACCTCCATGCCCAGCAAGCTGACTATCGCCGGGGGGATGTCGATTATGCCCACCGGCTCGGCAACCCTTACGCTGGCCGTAACGTGGCCGGGCCAGTTCACGACCAGCGGAACGCGCACCGCCTCTTCGTAAAGATTCACACCGTGAGCCATCCAGCCGTGATCGCGCAGTCCCTCGCCATGATCGCTGGTCACCACCACCAGTGTGCCGGCATCGGGCTCGACGGCGTGCATGTCCGACAGGACCCGGCCGAGGTGTCGGTCCGCGTAGTGGACCTCGTAGTCGTAGCGCCTGATGTAGCCGCGGGTTCCCTTCGGCCACTGCCCGAGGAACTTCTCTGGCGCCTTGTAAGGCGCGTGGGGATCTACCAGGTGAAGCCAGACGAAAAGCGGGCGATCATCGTCACGCTGGCGCAGCCAACGACCGAAGCTGCTGGCGGTGGCGCCGGCCCGCCTATCGTGCGGCTTCCGTAGTTTCTGCCGGCCTATAGAAGCGTCCTCCTTGGTGAAGCTTTCGTCGAAATGCTCGAAACCCTGACCAAAGCCGAACCTGGCACGCACCGGGACCGAGCTTATGAAGGCGGCAGTCGCGTAGCCGTGGCTGCGCAGGTATTCGGCCAGCGTCAGCGCGTCATCCTCTACGATGTGGCCGTTCTTGAGCAGGCCGAGCGAGCGTGGGTAGCGCGAGGTGAGCAAGGTCGCATGTGAAGGCGACGTCGTCGCACTGGGGGCATATGCCGTCTCGAACAGCGTACCCGTGGACGCGAGCTCGTCCATCACCGGCGTCGTCCTCACCGGATAGCCATACGCCGAGCAATGGTCCGCCCGCAGCGTGTCTATGCTGACCAGCAGGATGTTCGGACGCGGCCCCGACGGAGGGCTGGTGCAAGCCGCAGCCAGCACCACGAGGCCGGCTGCCAATGCCGGCTGCTTGAAGCGATCAAACCACATACTTAGGTGTCGGCCTTTGGAACCCTCGTTGGCTATGTT
>PIVZ01001330.1 GCA_003354045.1 bacterium | reverse complement strand
GTTGACGCCGTGCTCCTTATAGAGGGCCATCGTCCGCTTGTTCATCTCCCCGGGATTATTGGAATACTTCTCCCGGATGGCCTTCATCTGCGGCTGCACTTCCTGCATGGCCTTCATCGACTTCATGCTGGCCCGGTTCAGCGGGTGCAGGACGAGCCGGATCATCACCGAAACGAGGATGATGACCAGGCCGTAGTTGGGCACGACGGAGTGCACGCCGTTGATGACGCTCATCATCAGCCGCCCGAGTGGACGGATCACGCGCGGACCGAGGCGGACGGCGCGCTCGAGCTCCGAGCCGAGGGCGCGCAGGCCGTTGAAGTCGCTGGGGCCGAGGTAGACATCGAAACTAGCCTGCCACCCGCCCGTCGAGGAGAGCGGGACGTCGACCCAGATCTCGTTGCGGGATGAGGTCTCGTCGCCGTTGGCGTGGACCGCGTTCGCCGTGCCCTCGGCGGGCACGATGGCAGCCAGGAAATACTTGTTCCGCACCACTGCCCAGCGAACCGCCCCGCGAGCCTCTTCCGGCCCGCTCTTCTTGAAGGAGTCGGGGTTCCACTCCTGGATGTCCTCACCGATGAGTGCCATGGCATTCATCGTCTTGCGCTGCGCGAAACCTTTCCCCTTCTTCTCCGTCCGCGGCAAACCGGCTCGCCAGCCGAGCACCAGCTGGTCGGGTGGCAGATTGGTGCCGTCCGGGGTCGACACGC
>PIVZ01001329.1 GCA_003354045.1 bacterium | reverse complement strand
GGGATGATCGGCAATTGTTCATCGGACCGCTCGACGATGTGGCGCCGGGGGACGATACGTGCTCGGCGCTGTATCGCGAAAGCAGTTACTGCGCTCCGTGCCACTCGGCCAACTTCTGGGGCGTCGAGATCTACAACTCGTTTGGCGAGTGGTTGGAGAGCTCCTACAGTGACCCGGAGAGCGGGCAGACATGTCAGGACTGCCACATGCCCCGACGCGGCGCCACGCGCTTTGCGCGCGAGGACGAGGGAGGTCTGCTGCGAGACCCCCAATCCATCGGAAGCCATCTGATGCCGGGGGCCGCGGATGAGGCGCTGCTCCGGGACACCGCTGAACTGGCCGTGACGGCCACGCGGAACGGAGATGTGATCGAGGTCGAAGTATCCGTCACCAACACGAAGGCGGGGCACCACATCCCCACGGACTCGCCACTGCGCAACATCCTGTTGGTCGTTTCTGCGAGCGACTCAGCCGGGGCTGAACTCGTTTTGACCGAGGGTCCTGTGTTGCCCACCTGGGCAGGCGACTATTCGGGTCGCCCGGGCCGAGGCTACGCCAAGGTCCTCCAAGAGTTGTGGACGGAGGTCTCGCCAACGGGTGCATACTGGAATCAGACGCGCATCTTGAGCGATACGCGTTTGCCCGCGGAGTCCGAAGATGTCTCGCGATACACCTTTGCATCCGGCGGCGATGACGTGACGGTGTCGGTC
>PIVZ01001328.1 GCA_003354045.1 bacterium | reverse complement strand
ACTGCTTGACCAGGTCATGCACTGCAGCGAGCTGGCGAGCCTCTTCCTTCAGCTCAGGCTGATTGGCCAGAGCGTCGTCCAGGCGAGCCTGTTCGTCAGCCGATAGCTCCTCGTCCAATCGGCGAGAGGCCAAAAAGCCTAGATCATCAGGGTTGTAGGGTTGTTCGGTCATCAGCTCATCTCGCATGCCGCACGGGCCGGTCTGTCTTACGCAGTTTCACCGCCACTACAGGAACTCGGTCAACGACTTCTGCATCTTTTTGCGAGCCTGAAACACGTTCCATTTGACCATCTCAATGCTACAGTCGAGCACCTCGGCGACCTGCCGCTGCGGCATGCCCTCGACGCTAAACAGCACCAACGCCAACCGCTGCTGCTCGGGCAACGCCTCGATCGCATCCGTGATCGCCCCGTGCAGCTCTTTGGGCATCGCGGCCGACTCGTCGTCCAAGGCGGCGACCTTTTTCTGCCCGGTCACCGGGTTGCGAAACTCATCAGCGAAGGCCGAGATGTCATCGAGCGACACGGCCGATCGCGTCTTGCGAGCCCGGCGGAAGTTCAGCGAGAGATTGCTTACGATCCGCATGAACCAACCGCCGAAGCGTGCCGGATCGTCCAGCTGCCCAAGGCTCCGGTAGGCCCGGATGAAGGCCTCCCGGCTCACGTCCTGGGCATCCTCGGAGTTGCCCAGCAGACGGTACGCCAGCGAG
>PIVZ01001327.1 GCA_003354045.1 bacterium | reverse complement strand
CGAGGGCGCCGGTGCGCCGTGCGGTGTCAAACTCCATCTCGTCCGTGAAGGTCTGGTCGACCTGGAAGTAGTGCAGGTCCGCCGGAGCGTCGGCAGGGCTGTAGCCGAAGGCGCCCCCGTCGTTCTCGGCGTAGAGGTAGTACTCCACCACGCTGCCCCAGGCCTGGCCCGGGATCGTGCCGAGGTAGTCGTCTCCGCCACCGGCAGCCATCGAGACAGCTGTGAAGCCGCCGCCGTTGACGCGGTAGCTCAGAGTGACCGTGCCAGGAACGATGACGCCACCACCCAGGCTGACAGCCTGGCCCGTGACGTCGTAGCCGTTGGTCTGGTCGCCACTGTACGGGATGCCGTCGTGGTAGACGAACACGCCGACGAGGATCTCGGGGCAGTCGAAGCCGTGGTTCTGGGCCGCCTCGCAGAAGATCGCGTGATTCGGCGTTCCATCACCAAGGTCGCCGTTGTCGTCATCGGCGACGAAGGTCCAGTACACTTGGTCCGGCTGCGTGTTCGGGTGGCCGAGGAGGCGGCCGAAGTGCCAGCGCTCGCCCGACATCGTTGTTCCGAGACCATTCCAGTTCATGCCGCCGCCGTAGGCGTCCTGCAGCATGATCATCGCGTCCCAGTTGAAGCCCGCGATCACCTGACCGGCGGCATGGATCGGCTGACCGATCACGTCGTCCGGATAGGACAGCGTATTGTCGGCATTGCGGAT
>PIVZ01000626.1 GCA_003354045.1 bacterium | reverse complement strand
CTCCCCGCAACCTCCCCTCCCATTTCTCCAGACAGCGGTGAAGCAACACACTTACTCGTGCTACCTTCCGAGGGCGGCCCGAGAGCATCGCGCCTGGGGGGCCGTGAGCGACGAGGAGGGAGCGCTTAGCTACGGCGAGCTCGACGGCAGAGTCTCGGCCCTGGCCGGCTACCTGCTCGATGCCGGCCTGAACCACGGCGACCGCGTGGCAGTCGTTCAGAAGAACGGCCACCGCTACATGGAAAGCGTGGCCGGCGTGGCCCGTGCCGGCGGCGTCTTCGTGCCCATGCTCGGAGTTCTGCCCGATCGCGACCATGACTTCATCGTGGCCGACAGCGGTGCGCGCTTTGTAATCGTTCTCGATCCCGAAGCGGCCGGTCGCTGCGGCCGCTTTCTCGAGAAGCCGGAGATATCGAGCGTTATCGCGGTGAAGCCGCCGGCAGCAAGCTTGGCGGAGGGAGTCGAGGACCACGACGTCGCAGTGAAGTTCGCCAGGCCGGCGATACGAGAAGCCGACGCCGGTGACATCGGTCAGATTCTCTACACCTCCGGCACCACGGGGCGTCCGAAAGGTGTGGCACACTCACCGAAGGCCATGGATGCGGCGATCCGCGGCTGGCAGGGCTGGGTGTCGATGCACGACGGTGACGTGTTGCTCGGCCAGTTCGCGCTCAGCCATTTCGGCGGCCGCCTGATGGACTCGGGCTGGGCCAAGGCCGCGACGATGGTCGTCTGTGCACCCGAGCCGACCGCGATCCTTGCCGCCATAGAGAAGCGACGGGTAAACATCATGCTGATGGTCCCGACGCTGATGCAGGCACTCGTAGATCATCCCGATGTCGAGCGCTTCGACCTCGGCTCACTACGCACCATCGTCTATGCGGCCGCACCTGCGTCGGCGAGTCTGGTTGCGCGCACGATGAAGGTCTTTGCCGGCGCCTCACTTGTAACCGGCTTCGGGCAAACGGAGGCCTACGGCCTCAACACCATCATGGGCGGCGACGAGCATCGGCGCTGGCTCGACGGCGCCGTCCACAGGCTTGCATCCATAGGCCGCGAGAACGGCGGCGAGGCCGAGGTGAAGCTCGTCGATGACGACGGCAACGAGGTGACCGAGCCCGGAGGCGAGGGAGAGATCTGCGTGCGCGCCGAGTGGGTCATGGACGGATACTGGAAACGAGACGAGGAGACGGCCGCAACCCTGCGCGACGGCTGGCTGCACACGCGCGACATCGCGCGCATCGACGAGGACGGCTACTTCTACATCTGCGACCGCAAGCAGGACATGATCATCTCCGGCGGCTTCAACGTCTACCCACGCGAGGTCGAGGAGGTGCTCGGCGAGCACGATGCGGTCAAGGAGTGCTGCGTGGTCGGGTGCCCGGACGATCGCTGGGGAGAGGCGGTCATAGCCGTGGTGGTACTGCAGGCGGAACCGAGCGCCGAGGGTGAAGAGCTGATCGCCTTTTGCCGCGAGCGGCTACCCGGGTTCAAGACGCCGAAACGCATCGAGCTGCGCGAGTCCCTGCCCAGAAGTCCGGTCGGAAAGATCCTGCGCCGCGAGGTGCGCAGGCCATATTGGAAGGAGGCGAAAGATTCGGTCCATGGCGCAAAGTGAACAAGTGAGCCGTTCCAATCCGTATTTCGACCAAGACCACGAAATCTTCAGAAGCTCCGTTCGGACGTTCGTTCAAAAGGAGATGACGCCGCATGCCGATGAGTGGGAGCGGCAGGGCATCTTCCCTCGCGAGCTCTTCACCAGAGTCGGCGAGCTCGGCTATCTGGGTGTGCGTCATCCGGTCGAATACGGCGGCACCGGACTCGACTACATGTACACCACCATTCTTTGCGAGGAACTGGTGCGCTGCCGTAGCGTCGGTGTAGCCGTAAACCTCATGGTCCAGTCCGAGTTGGCCAGCTCCATAATCAGCGCTCTCGGCAGCGAGGAGCAAAAGCGGCGTTTCCTGCCCGACGTCATCGCGGGGAAGAAGATCCTGGCACTCGGCATCACCGAACCCTCGGCCGGCTCGAACGTGGCAGCGATCAAGACGACGGCGCGACTCGACGGAGACGACTACGTCATCGACGGCAGCAAGACCTTCATCACCAACGGCACCCGTGCAGACTACATAACGCTGGCAGTCAGAACTGGAGGCAAGGGCTCAGACGGTGTCAGCACCATCTTGTTCCCGACTGACACGCCGGGCTTCTCGGTCGGAAGGAAGCTCGAGAAGATGGGCAACCATGCCGGCGACACCGCCGAGCTGTTCTTCGACGGCTGCCGCGTGCCCAGGGCCAACCTGCTCGGTCCGGAAGGCGCGGGCTTCAAGGCCATAATGACGCTGTTCGAAGGCGAGCGGCTCGTTCTTGCCGCATTTGCGTGCGGGATAATGGCCGAACTCTACGACATCGCCTACCAGTACGCTCTCGAACGGCAAGTCTTCGGTCAACGCATCGCCGACATCCAGCTCTGGCGCCACCGGTTGGCCGACATGGAAACGCTGCTCGAAGCGTCCCGCCAGCTCACCTACTCGGCGGCCTACATGCTGAGCACCGGTGCACGGGCCGACCGGGAGACTGCAATGGCGAAGCTGTTCTCGTCACAGGCGGTAAAGAAGATCGCCGACGAGGCGCTGCAGATTCACGGCGGCTACGGCTACATGGAAGATTATCTCGTATGCCGGCTCTACCTTGACGTCGACGCCTTCACGATCGGCGCGGGCACCAGCGAGGTGATGCGAGAGATCATCGCCGGCCACGCCGCCCGCCGCCACGGCTAGAAACGAGGCGGCGCTCGCCGAGCGCGCGGACCTTGCACCTATGACTTCTTGCTGAGCTGACCGGCGACTGCCGCGGTCGCCTTCGCCACGGCCTCGGGGTCGCCGAGGTAGAAATGGCGTATCGGCTTCAAATCGTCGTCTAGCTCGTAGACGAGCGGGAT
>PIVZ01001326.1 GCA_003354045.1 bacterium | reverse complement strand
TGGAGGACAGTCGCTACCTCGGCTTCCGCAGTGTCGTGTCGAAGGAGAGCCGCAGGCGGCTTCTGAACCGGGACGGCACCTTCAACGTGCGGAGGCACGGCCTCAGCTGGTTCACCGCACTGAGCCCCTACCAGACGCTCCTCGCGATCTCCTGGCTCCGCTTCCACTTGCTCGTTGTCTGCGCCTACTTCGGGACGAACATACTCTTCGCCTTCGGCTACCTCCTCTGCGGCGATGGCGCACTGGTTGGCTCGGCGGCTGAGAGTTTCGGCACCCACTTCATGCGGGCCTTCTCCTTCAGCGTGGAGACCCTGTCGACCATCGGCTACGGCCACATCAGTCCGGAGAGCTTCGCTGCGAACGCGTTGGTCACGGTGGAGGCACTTGTCGGTCTGCTGGGCTTCGCCATCGTCACCGGTCTGCTCTTCTCGCGATTTTCGCGGCCCTCGCTGCACGTGCGCTTCAGCGAGAACGCACTCGTCTCTCCTTACCGGGACATGACGGCCTTCGTCTTTCGCATCGTGAATCTGCGCAAGAGTGAGATCATAGAACTGAGCGCGAGGGTGATCCTGAGCCGGATGGAGCTCGAGGCGGACGGCAGCGAGGTGCGCCGCTTCTACAACCTGGATCTCGAGCGGACGAAGGTGCCCTTCTTTCCCTTGAGCTGGACGATTGCCCACCCGATCAACGAGGATAGCCCGCTCCGCGGCTG
>PIVZ01001325.1 GCA_003354045.1 bacterium | reverse complement strand
GGGTAGACGCGGAGGACACTCCCGTTGACCGGACCATTCTCGATTGCCTGTCCGTAGACTTCCACCGGGTCTCCCGGCGCGATGCGCGTGGCTCGCTCGGTCAGCACTTCAACGAGAACTTCCATATCGTCGAGCCGTCCGACGGTCAGCAGCGGCGTTCCAGCGGGCAGAAACTGGCGCCGCGTCCGGTGCCGTTGGAGTACCAGGCCGTCGATGGGTGACCGGATCTCGGTGCGGTCGAGATTGCGCTTCTCTATCTGAAGCTGGGTCTTCGCCTGGACGAGTTCCTTCTCTCGCTGTGCAAGCGTGAAGGATTTACGGTCAATGTAGTCGGTAATGAACTTCGGGCCGATGTAGCTGACAGCCGCGATAGTCTTGAGCGCGGCGAGTTCGAGCTTGTCGCTTTCGTACTCGGCTCGGGCGCGGCGGAACTGCATCTCGGCTTCGCTCAGTTCGCGCTGTGCCGCCGACGAATCTTCCACCAGGCCTCTTAGGCGCCCCGCTTCGGATTCGGTGAATTCGAGCAGGGCCTTGCTCGCTTCGAGCTTGGCCTCAGCGGCGGCCACGGTCTCGTCGATCGCCTTGACCGTCGCAGTGACCTCGACCAGAGCGTTCTCCTCGAGGCGGTGGTCTGACGTCTCAGTGATCTGCGTTTCGAGGACGGCGATCTTCTGCTGGGCTTGGTGTACGCGATCGCTCAGGTCGCCGGTCTC
>PIVZ01001324.1 GCA_003354045.1 bacterium | reverse complement strand
AGGCCACCTTGGCGGCCAAATCCCACGAGAATCCGATTCCGATTTTACGGGTCGCTCCGGGGGTCGCCGGCTCGGTCGCCGAAGTGCTCATGCGCGCCTTGGATCGTGACCCTCACGCTCGCTTCGAATCCTGCGGCGAGTTCTCCAGGGCGTTCGAGGCGGCCGTTGTAGCATCGCGTTCGCCTCAGAATCCGGCTTCTCGTAGACGGGGCCTAGCCGTAGTGTTGGCGGTCGGCGTTACCGTCGCGTGGCTTGGCTGGCGCCAAATGGAAGAGAATCGCGCACCGATTTCTCGACTCGAGAACGCTCTTACCACGGTGGTGTCCGAAGGGGATTCACCTGAGTCACAACCGGTAGAATCGGGGCCCGTCGGCCCACCGGAAGGCCGCGCCGTGGACCCGCCGGTTTCGAGTGAAGCGGATTCGGCTTCGATGCCTCCTACGCTCGAGTCACGCGCACCGGTCGTTTCGGAAACGGCGGCGGAGCCGGAAGTGGCACCTGCGGACGAATCGGATTCAGCCTCATCGGCCGAATCGTCGGCCGGGCCCGGTGCCGCGCAGGTCGAGTCCTATGTGGTTGGTGACGCCGAGGCACCCGTTGTGGCCCCCGACCGCGGCTCGGGGATGCGGGCCATCGAGGGCATGATCGCGGTGCCTGCGGGGGCCTTCCTATTCGGTTGCGATCCGCGTTTGGACTGTGAGCCAGAAGACACCC
>PIVZ01000625.1 GCA_003354045.1 bacterium | reverse complement strand
CGCGCAACGAGCGGGCGATTTCCAAGCAGGTGACCGACGAGATTCTCGAGAAGGTCGTGTATACCTTCCACGAGAAAACCGTCCGCGACTACCTGGCGCCACCGTCTTAGAGGGACCGGCGCCGTCTGACGGCCGGCGTGCTCGTTTGTCCAGGCGAGCGATGCGGCGACAATTACGAGGCTAGCAGTTCTTCGAGCGCCAAACGGGTTTTCGGCGCCAGTCGGTCTTCATCGAAGTAGCTCGTGATAATACCTAGCGCTTCCGCGACGGTAGTGATGTTCAGATAGCGGAGCAGGAAGCGTACATCGTCGAGGTCGTGAAATTCCTCGCCAAGGCGCATCGCGGCGCATTTCATGGCGAGGAGGTAGCGAGTGCCGGCGGTGAACACCCGTAGATGCTCGAGCTCGAGATAGAGATCGAAGTCACCTTTCGGGCTCAAGAATCCCTTGACGGCGTCGTTGAGCCAAGTGCTCGGCACGTTTGCCTGCACGGCGACGCGGGCAGCCGCCTCGCGAATCACGCGGGTCGGTCTGAACATGCCGTCGACATCACGTGTGGAATCGCGAGCGTTGAGGGCGAGACACATTACGGCGCCACCAACGAGGTAGAGTTCGCCTTCTGCGTTCGCAACACCAAGCTCTTTGTCCAACATCGCCAGTAGGCGGCGAATGTCGGCAGTGGAGAGCTTACGTGTAGGCATCGGTCTAGACCCGATCGCCGATGCTCGAATCGACGAATATATTGCGACGCTTGAACGCAACAGGTGCGGACATGAGCAGCCATGATCGCAGACTGCTCAACTCGGTGACGAAGTACGGTCGGTCGAGCCCTTCGACCTCACGCACCCACGCCGGCGGCGCAACGCCCTTGAGATTCGCCGCCTGTTCGACCATGGCAGCAACATAGTTTGCCATGAGGTCCGACAGCGGGCGGATGTCAGCATCGGCCACAGCATCGACGAATTCGGCTGTCGTGAGCCCAGATAGCAGATCGTTGAACTCGGCGAGCACAAACCGGCGATCCTCGTCACGGCGGAGGTCGCGCGTGAGTTCTCGGAACCGAATCCGAGAAGGCGGAAGCGTTCGCAAGAGCATGAACGCCGACAAGTCCTGACCGGCCTGATGAGCCAGGCGCTTGAGCATGGACTTCTGCCTGGGGGTCACCCGAATCTGAATGTAGTCGGTCTTGGCGTCCACTCGACAGACGCTATGCGAGACATCGGGATCTGTCAATACGTACGTAGTGACAGTCGTAAGTATCGACATAAGGACAACGCTCCCTGAATCCAGCGGGCTGCTTGAACCGGACATGGGCGATCATGGACTCAGAAGCTTCGCCAGGCCTCGAGTGCCTACTCCACCCCGAGCTTGCCCGTCCTGGCGGCGGCACCCGCCATTGGCTAACATTCGAGCCCCTGTCAGTAGAGTCCCAGGAGGAGTTCGTGAGGATATTCGGGAGATCGGCATTCGTGGCCGCCATGGCCGCGACCACACTGCTCATAGCGGCGTCGAGCGGCCAGGCCGCCATGCTCGGTGAAGAACTTGCCAACCTCAGCTTGAAGGATGCTGATGGTCAGCCGGCGACGATCCCTGATTTCGGCAAGAAGGTGCTGACCATTGTCTATGCGGACTCCCAGACCGCTGACTTGAACGACCCGGTCGCAGACGCGCTAAAGGCCAGCGGCGTCGATGTCGCCAAGGTACGAGGCATCGGCCTGGCCAACCTGAAGGACACCTGGGTGCCCAACTACATCGCGCGCATGATCATCCGCCGTAAGGTGGAGAAGTACGAATCGACGATTCTTCTGGATGAAGAGGGAACGGTCCCCGCCAAATGGGATCTCGGCGACTGCGACGACGAGAGCGTGATCATCGTCATCGGCGCAGACAAGCGCGTCAAGTACATCAAGAAAGGTGCAGTTCGCGGCGAAGAAATCGACGAGGTCGTCGCCATCGTCCGTGCCGAAGCCGAGAAGCCGGCGCCGCAGTAGTCGGCAACCGAGGCGGAGTCTGCCGTCAGCGATTCGCCTCTACCCAACGCAGCTTTTCGTTGCCCTGTTTGGGCTTACGCCGCGCCACCCTCTCTATGGACCTCGATCGAGTGCGGTCATCGTCGCTGGCCAACCGGCACCAGAACCTGCACCGGGCCTCTTCACGTCCAGGGCCGCTACGGGCTTACTCCCTGGCAAAGTCCTGGATGCCTAGCGAGTAGATCGCTTGCCATGCTATGTCTGAAGGGATGGCCACGGGAAAAGGAGCAGCACCCGCGACTAGGTTGGCATCGTTGCTACGCGGGCTCGGATGGTTGGGCGCTCTCGCATGCTGGGCGCTTCAGGGCGTGACCTGGCTACGGGGCGGCGGGTGGATGCCTCTCTCGGCGTTGGATCTGGCCCTTCCCTTTCTGGGCGGTGACGCGCATGCCTGGCTTACCACACCGAGATACCTGGTCGGAGTTTCAATGATCGCAAGCTGGTTGCTGGATAGCAATGTTGGCCTGGCCTTCCTGGTCGTCACCTACCTGTTGGCGTTGGTAGCAGCGCCCGAGAAATAGATTACTCGTCGAGGTTCGCCCCCCTCCCCGCTGAGTACTACTCGACCCCGAAGTGTAGTAGTTCGACAGGGAGGCCGTCGTTACCGACGAAGCAAGTGGTGGCGCTCGCGCACATGAACAGACACCCCCCCACAACGTCATTCAGGCGAGCCGTCGCTGACGGCCAGATCGCGAAGAACGATGTGACTGTGTATGTGGGGCCATGGATAATACGCTGACATGCTGTGGCCGCACCCTGGGGAACAGCATTGGTACCGGTACAGCCAGAGAGCGACGGAACGCCGAAGGCCTTGCCCCACGTATTGTTTGCAGCATATGACGGGGCACAGGCGGCAGACGCGTCGCAAGGAAGAGCCAGGGGCGACAAAACGAGGGTAACAAAACAAAAGAGACTACTCTATC
>PIVZ01001323.1 GCA_003354045.1 bacterium | reverse complement strand
AGAAGTGTCCGAGGGGTGTAGATCAGATAGAGCTTGGGGTCGCCCTGCGCAAGCTGGCCACCAACTACGACGTCGTGTACGAATCAGCGAAGCCGGCCACGGCAGCCGGAAGCAGCCTCGAAGCCGAGGGCAACCCCCTGAACGGGACCCGGTCGGAGCGGGGTGCCTGGGCCACAGGCCTCTCGGTCAAGCCGTTCACCGAGGAGACTGAGGTTCTATTCTTCGGCTGCTGCTACCTCAGCTACGATCCACGGATGAAGAAGGTGGGCCAAGCTACCGCCGAGATCTTGAACAAAGCCGGCGTGGACTACGGCATTCTCGGTACGTCGGAAAGCTGTTGTGGCGAGAGCATCCGCAAGATCGGCGCTGAAGATACGTACAAGAAGCTGGCCAAAGAGAACATCAAGGCCTTTGTCGATGGTGGGGTCAAGAAGATCGTCGTCTCCTCGCCCCACTGCCTCGAGGCATTCAAGAACGAGTATGCCGAGTTCATGGTGCACTTCGAAGTCGTCCACATGACTCAGTTCCTGGCGGAGCTGATCAGGGACGGCCGGCTGAAAATCACCGGAACGCTGGAAAAGGCCGCGACCTATCACGACCCATGCTACCTGGGCCGACACAACGACATCTTCGACGAGCCGCGGGAGATCCTGGCCGCCATCCCCGGCCTGACCGTCACGGAAATGGCGGCCAATCGCCGCAACAGCTTATGTTG
>PIVZ01001322.1 GCA_003354045.1 bacterium | reverse complement strand
GAGGCTGCCTCATCCCGCGTCAACTCCTCCACCAGCGACCAGTCGGCATGCCGGGAAAGTTCCCTGTCGCATCTGGCGACCGTTTCTCTGAACACGGGTGCATGCGCCAGGAGCTGCCGGCCCATGGCCCACCACTGAGGCCCCTGGCCGGAGCATATAAAGGCCAGGCGGGGACGGGCGCCACGCCTGAACACCGTACGCCCGCTGGACATGCCGGTCCTCGTGGGCAACAACGGGAAACTACGGGAAACGACCGGCTGGCGGCAGAGCCACGCTTTCGCCGACATGCTCGAGCGAATTCTGGCCGACTGGCGGCAGAGAGTTTCCGGGGAGGAATCTTAGGTGACACGCATTCTCATCATGGGCACGGGCTACGTCGGACTCGTGTCCGGTGCCTGCATGGCAGATTTCGGCAACCGCGTCGTCTGCTTCGACATCGACGAGGAGAAGATCGAGCTCCTGAAGAGGGGCGAAGTCCCCTTCTACGAGCCGGGGCTCAAGGAGCTGGTCGAGCGCAACCGCAACGCCGGCCGCCTCTCCTTCTCGACGGACCTCGATTCGGCCATGGCCGACTGCCAGGTGATCTTCATCGCCGTCGGCACGCCTGAGTTCGACGACGGCAGCGCGGACCTCACCTACGTGAAGGCCGCCGCCCAGTCGATCGGCGAGCGGCTCACGGACTACCGCTGCATCGTCCAGAAGAGCACCGTGCCCGT
>PIVZ01001321.1 GCA_003354045.1 bacterium | reverse complement strand
GATTCGAGCTGCCCCTCGGTCGCAAGATCAAGGACCTGTCCAAGGGGCAGGCGCGGCAGGTGGCACTGCTCTGTGCGGTGAGCCACCGCCCCGAGCTTCTCATCCTGGACGAGCCGGCCGGCGGGCTGGATCCCGCCGCCCGCCGCGAGTTCCTCGAGACCAGCATCGAGCTCTTGAGCGAGGCGGGCACGGCCATCCTGTTCTCGTCACACCACATGACCGACGTCGAACGCATGGCCAGCCGGCTGGTGATGATCCACGACCGGCAGAAGTGGATCGACAGCTCTCTGGATGACCTGCACGAGGGCTACTGCCTGGCGCTGCTTCCCCACAGCACCGACACCGGCAGCGAACGCCTGCTGGGCATCGACGGCTGTCTCTGTGTGCGGACCCGCGACGATGCGGTCCATGCCATCTTCGAGCACGATCCCACGGCAGTCTTGAGTCTTGGCACCAACGTCCTCGCCATTCAGGTTCATAACGAATCCCTGAAGTCCGACGACCTGTCGATCATCCCGTTTCTCACCCTGGGCATGATCGAACCGCCCCCCGAGCCGGCCGGTGCGCCGCCCATCCTGCCGTTGCCGTTCCCCAGGCTTCACGCCAACTTCAAGCTCGACGTGGAGGGGGATGAGCTGGCATTGCGTTCCGCCACCGGCGAGCTCATGGACGAGCTCGACACCGGGGTCATGCAGGGTGATATCTCTCGTGGCCGG
>PIVZ01000088.1 GCA_003354045.1 bacterium | reverse complement strand
TCGTGGGCCCGCGTGTCGCCACGCTAGAGCTGTTCGGTGATAAGGCCGAGGCGCGGGCGTTGGCTGCGCGCTGCGGTGTTCCTTTGTTGCCGGGCACATCGAGTCCGACGACGATCGAAGAGGCGCGCGAGTTTCTCGCCGCTTTGGGCGAGGGTGGCTCGGTGATGCTCAAGGCGGTCGCTGGTGGCGGCGGCCGTGGCATGCGCGCCGTGGCCGGCCCCGGGGAGTTAGAGGAAGCCTACGTACGCTGTCAGTCGGAGGCGGCCACAGCATTCGGCAATGGAGACCTCTACGTAGAGAAGCTCGTAGGGCGCGCCCGGCACATAGAAGTGCAAGTGGTCGGTGATGGATCGGGGGCAGTGAGTCACCTCGGGGAACGCGAGTGCACCATCCAGAGGCGACATCAAAAGCTACTCGAGATTGCACCGAGCCCCGCGTTGTCGCCGTCTCTGCGCGAACACCTGACGGCCGCGGCGGTCTGCCTGGCCGAAGAAGTGCGTTACGACAGCCTCGGCACGTTCGAGTTCTTGGTGGACGCGGCGCTCGGAGGTGATGACGGCGCGGCGAACGGCGTTACCGCCGCGTCCTTTGCCTTCATCGAGGCCAACCCGAGGTTGCAGGTCGAGCACACCGTGACCGAAGAGGTCACCGGCGTTGACCTCGTGAAGACGCAGCTTCGACTGGCCGGCGGATCTTCCCTCGCCGACCTTGGTCTGCTGCAAGCCGACGTGCCGGCGCCCCGCGGCTTTGCCCTTCAGGTGCGCATCAACATGGAGACGATGGGCGAGGACGGTACGACGAGGCCGTCAGGCGGGACCCTCAGTGCGTTCGATGCGCCATCGGGGCCGGGTATCCGCACGGATTCCTTTGGGTACGTGGGCTACACGACCTCTCCGAGCTTCGACTCGTTGCTGGCCAAGGTGATCGCTCATACGCGGTCGGCAGATTTCACCGATGTCGTGGCGAAGACCTATCGTGCGCTTTGCGAGTTCAAGATCGAGGGCGTCGCCACCAACATCTCATTCTTGCAAAACCTCATCCGGCATCCTGAGTTCACGGCGGGCCATGTGTGTACGCGCTTCGTCGAGGATCATATCGCCGAGCTCGTCGCGCCCGCGGAGGACGCGCACAGGAGGCTGTTCTTCGACGAGAGTGACGATTCTCTTGCCCCTGCGCTGGCCGGCGCAGACATCGATACGAGCGACCCGCTTGCGGTGTTGAACCACGGCAAGACGTCCGGTGAGAGAGCGACGGCGCCGGCTTCCACCAAAACACCCGTGAGCCTGCCGACCTTCGACATCGCAGGCCTCGAGCACACGGCGGTAATCGCTGCTCCGTTGCAAGGTACCATAGTGAGCGTGGACGTAGGCGAGGGCGATCTCGTCCACGAGGACCAACAGCTCCTGGTCATGGAAGCGATGAAGATGGAGCACGTGATTGCGGCCGACACGAGCGGAACCGTGGCGCGTCTTACCGTGGCTGCGGGCGACACCGTGTTTGCCGGCCATCCGCTGGTCTTTATCGAGGAGAGCGAAGTCGAGAGGTCCGAGGACGGAACTGCCGAGCACGTCGATCTGGATCACCTGCGCGCCGACCTCGCCGACGTGTACCGGCGCCACGCTCTCGGCACCGATGCCGAGCGGCCCGCTGCGGTCGAACGACGGCGCAAGACCGGCCAGCGAACCGCACGCGAAAACGTCGAAGATCTGTGCGATGCCGACAGCTTCGTAGAGTACGGCTCGTTGGCGATTGCTGCGCAGCGCCAACGGCGGACGCTCGAGGATCTGATGGAGAACACGCCGGCCGACGGTCTCATTGCCGGGATCGGCAGTGTAAACGGCGATCTGTTCGACGCGTCCGCCTCCGAGTGCATCGTGATGTCCTACGACTATACGGTTCTTGCGGGCACCCAGGGGCTTCAGAACCACCGCAAGAAGGACCGGATGTTCGAGCTGGCCGAGCAGAGGTGCTTGCCCCTGGTGTTTTTCACCGAAGGCGGGGGAGGGCGCCCCGGAGATACCGATGGGTTTGCGGTCTCCGGCCTCGACTGCCTGGCCTTCAACTACTTCGGCAGGCTAAGCGGCCTGGTCCCGCTGGTCGGCGTCAACTCCGGCCGATGCTTCGCCGGTAACGCCGCTCTGCTCGGATGCTGCGACGTCGTCATTGCCACCGAGAACTCCAACATCGGGATGGGCGGGCCGGCGATGATCGAGGGCGGCGGGCTCGGGATCTTCCGTCCCGAAGAAGTGGGCCCGATGGACGTGCAGGTGGCAAACGGTGTTGTAGACATTGCCGTGGCCGACGAGGCCGAGGCCGTCGCCGTGACCAAGCAGTATCTCTCGTATTTTCAGGGACCGCTCGGTGAGTGGGAGTGCGCCGATCAACGGCTGCTCAGGGGGATCATTCCGGAGAACAGGCTGCGCATCTATGATGTCCGTTCGGTGATCGACACGCTGGCCGATAGCGGCTCGGTGCTCGAGCTGCGGCGGCACTTCGGGCCGGGGATGATCACGGCGCTTGCCAGAGTCGAAGGCCGCCCGCTGGGCGTGATCGCCAACAACCCGACTCATCTTGCCGGCGCCATAGACAGCGACGGGGCCGACAAGGCGGCCAGGTTCATGCATCTTTGCGACGCCTTCGACGTGCCGATCCTTTTCTTGTGCGACACGCCCGGCATCATGGTCGGTCCGGAGATCGAGAAGACGGCGCTGGTACGCCACGCTTGCCGCATGTTCGTCGTCGGCGCGAGCCTCAGCGTGCCCTTCTTCACCATCATCTTGCGCAAGGCCTATGGACTGGGCGCCCAGGCGATGGCCGGCGGCAGCTTCAAGGCGCCGCTGTTCACGATTTCCTGGCCAACCGGTGAGCTTGGCGGCATGGGGCTCGAGGGGGCGGTCAAACTGGGCTTCCGTAAGGAGCTGGCCGCTGTCGAGGATGCCGACGAGCGTAGGGAACTCTACCAGAAGATGGTCGATCATATGTACGAGCGAGGCAAGGCACTGAGCGCCGCGTCCTACTTCGAGTTCGACGACGTGATAGACCCGCTGGAGTCTCGACGTTGGATCACCACCGCGCTGCGTTCGTCGCCAGCCCCGGAGCGGCGCACGGCCAAGAAGCGGTCCTGCATCGACGCGTGGTGAGGGTGGGGAGGCCGGAAGGCGTCGCCACTAAGAGACCTCACATGCGGGCCCGCCGCCGCGACAAGAACCAACGGCCGTCCGGCTTCTCAGCGTTCCCACTCCGCCGCTTCGAAATCTGTCACGTTGCGCTGGCGGACCATCACGACGTACTGACGCAGTTCCTGCTCGACCGTCGGGTCGAGCGGCCGGGGCTCGTGCTTGGCAAGGAGACAAATGGCCGGTTTCTCCGGCATGATGAATTTCAGCCTAGATCGCGATCTAGAGGAAAGCTTCGCTTTGATCGGCAAGCTCAGGCTGATAACCCACGCCGTCTCTCTAGGGCACGACCAGAGTCTGATAATCTACATCCCGACCCAGTTCTTCTTTGCCGACATGGTAGTCTTCGACGAGAAGCAACAAGCGAAGTACTCCCGCATCATGGGGGAGGGCGTCTTCCGCCTCAGCGTCGGAATCGAAAACGCCGACGACATCACCGCCGACCTGAGCCAGGCCCTGGCGGCCATTGGGTAGTGGCCGTGCATAGAGCGCGCAGCCTTCTTCTGGTGTGACCTAGGTCACATTCGGTCTTGCGCAGAGCGAAGATAGCCCCGCGATTGCTGGACTGGAGGTGTCACGACGTGCTAAACAATATGTACGCACCGCCGTCATCGGTTACGGCGGGCCGGATAGCCCTGGATCGGGGCTGCTGACCCGCACGCCTTTGCTGGACAGCCGAGGGCGGTGGGCGTGACCGGACCTGCTACTGGAGACGGTGGAAGGTCGGGTCGGTTCGCAATCAACAGTGCGCGTACGGCGCGCCCGGAGCGAATCAAATTGGGCTGTGACGAGTACGCTGAGTCGCGGGCGCGAGCCCTACCTCTTCGCGGCGATACGCTATGACTTCGATGCAGATCGGGCCTTTCGCCTGGCACAGGATAGCCAGTCGCTATTTCTGGCGTGGGCTGCAAGACGACGAACCCCGGAGGCAGAGATGCGGATAATAAAAAAACAAGTGGCGCCAGTGTTGTTGGCTGTGATGATCGCAGTGATTGCGGGACCGGCTTCAGGACAGATCTGCGTGCCCGCGTACCCGTGTGGCGACGTAAACGAAGCGAACGGTGTTACCGCCGCCGATGCATTGGGTGTGCTGAGGCGCGCGATCGAACTGCCCGTCAATCTCACTTGCTCCTGCAACGGTGGAGCGCAATGTGAAGAGAGCGGAACAGTCCAGACCGGCCAGACGATGTGTTGGGATCCCCTGGACACCGTCAATCCCATCGACCCGATCGACTGTATCGGCACCGGCCAAGACGGCGACTTCCAGCGAGGAGTCGCCTCCTCGTACGTGGACAACGGAGACGGGACTGTCTCGGATCTGCGCACGGCTCTCATGTGGGAGAAGCTTGCCGACGATGGGGCGATCCACGACTGGGATAACTTCGCCTATCAGTGGGCCGGTGCCTACGGGAAGATCGCCGACCTGAACACTGCGGCGTTCGCCGGCTACGACGATTGGCGACTTCCGAACGTGAGGGAGCTCGCCACGTTGATCGATTTCAGCGCGTACAGGCCGCCGGTCGATATTGTCTTCAACGACGAGTGCGTGCCTGGTTGTACGGTGCTGGAGTGCAGTTGCACCAAGATAGCGTCCTATTGGTCCTCGACTACGTACCAGAACACTCCAACTGCCGCTTGGTACGTCGGGTTCGTCAACGGGATCGTGACGACAACCACAAAGACGAATTTGTACTACGTTCGCGCTGTCCGCGCCGGGTACTGATCCGGAGTTACCAGGTGCAATCATGCGTACGCAAGAACGACTAGACGGCCAGCTATCGACTCGTTTCCGAACGCAGCCGTGTGACGCAGATCCGGGTCCGCATAGTGGGAGCACAGCCTTTCAGGAGTCGAGAGCATGAAGCGAACAGCCTTGTCCTTGACACTTGTCGCGGTTCTTCTTGCCGGAACCGCCGGTCTCTTCGCACCCGCGCGCGTCCGAGCCGAGCTTGATGGAGTGCAGGAGTGCGAGATTACTTTGCACATAGATGGAACCGGCGTTCTGGGTGCACTGGAACTGCTAGTGGACTACGACGCCGCGGACGGCGACTTCGCGGGCGCCGGGGAGGCGGTAGAGTGCGTGGCGACAGCCCCCGGGGCTTTTACCTTGGCGTCCGATGACGATGCCGGTCGAGAGTTGAGTCTGGCGATGATCTCGGTGCCGGGTGTGACGCTTCCCGAGGACTTCTGGCGATGTACCTTCCTGGCAAATACGGATTCCTTATTGCCAGAGGATTTTTCTCCGGCAGTGAACGAAGCGGTGGACCCGGAGTTTAACGACATTCAAGTGGTGGCTTCGGTCAGTCAAATCGTCTGCGAGGACGACGCACAGTGCGGAAACGGCATCCTCGAGGGGGACGAGGAGTGCGATGACGCCGTAGAAACCGTTACGTGCGATTCCCAGTGCATGTTCAAGGCAGGAACGCAGCGGTGCGTGATCGCCTTCGGGGTAGAGGGCAGTGGAGATCTGGGCAGCCTTCAATTCACCGTGGACTATGCCGGGGCGGGTGGCGATTTCGAGGGTGCCGGCAGTGCGGTCGCGTGCACGCAGGCGATCGAAGCGGCTCTTACGGCCATGAACGACGATGACGCGGAACAAGAACTGCACTTGGGGCTCGTTTCACCGAGCGGGGTGACGCTTCCCCTTGACCTCTGGCAGTGCGATTTTCGTTCAGACGCGATTCCGCCACTGGTCGAAGACTTCCTGATAACAGACGTCACGGCGACAGACGCCCTGATGGCGGACATTCTCGTAGACGTGACGACCGGCAACTTGGGTTGCGTGTTCGGCCCGGTTTGCGGGGACGGAGAAGCCGAGGGATTGGAGGAGTGCGACGACGGCAACTCGGACGACACTGATGCATGCACGAGTGCGTGTGTCGACGCCGCGTGCGGAGACGGTTTAACGTGGACCGATGTCGAGCAGTGCGATGACGGAAACTCCGTAAACACCGACACTTGCACGAATGCGTGCGAGCATGCCATTTGCGGCGACGGTTTCATCCAGAGCGCGGCCGAGGACTGTGACGACGGAGGAACCGCCGATGGCGACTGTTGCTCTTCGTCTTGTGGCTTCGAGGACCCCGGCAGCCCCTGCGGCGATGGGGACGTCTGCAACGGCGATGAGACATGTTGGATAGGCGAGTGCCTGGCCGGGACGTCTCTGGTGTGCAACGACAGCGACATCTGTACGGATGACTCCTGCGAGGCGCTTGTTGGCTGTGTCTACACGAACAACACGGCATCGTGTGACGACGGGGACGCCTGCAATGGCGATGAGGGAGTATGCTGGGAAGGCAACTGCGACGCCGGCGAGCCCTTAGTGTGCGACGATGACAATGTCTGCACGGATGACTCCTGCGACACGCTTGCCGGCTGCGTCCATACGGACAACACGGCTCCATGCAGCGACGGCGATGAGTGTACGGAGAACGACACCTGTGTAGCAGGTGTATGCGCTGGCGAGCAGTTGCCGGGGTGCCCAAGCACGACGACGACAACAACAACGGCTACAACGACAACAACGACTACGACGACGACAGCGACGACGACGACAACAGCGACGACGACAACGACGATTCCATCTGGGCCCGTGTGTGGCGACGTGACCGGGAATGGTAAGCTGTCGACCACTGACGCGCTTCTCGTGCTTCGTGCAGCCGTCGGCAAGGACGTCTGCTCCCCGCAGATTTGCGACTACAACGGCGACGGCAAGCTGAGTGCTACTGACGCCTTGCTCGTACTGCGAGCGGCTGTCGGCAAGGCAACCGAGCCCAACTGTCCGGTGGCGTAGGGTAGCGGCGTCCCTCGAGCGTAACTTTTCCGGGCAGCCGGACTCGAACTTCTATGCAGCAATGGCGCGCCGTACCAGGCGAAGACCATCGACCTTGCACGAGGTCACGCACACGGCGCATCCGATGCAGTCTTCCAGATCGACGGTTGCGCAGTCGTCGATCAGCTCGATGGCGTCCATGGGGCAGCGAAGCTCGCATCTGCCGCATGCGTTGCACGCCTCCTCGTCCACTTCGGGGACGAAGGGCGAGGGGATGAAGATCTTGATGCCCTGCTTGGGGCCGCGAAACTGCCCGCAGCAGTCGTGGCAGCAATTGCAGATCGAGTTCTGGATGTTGAGCGTGTGAACCAACCCGTCCTCGTTGCACTCGTCGAGGAGCTCGCGGAGCCCGTCGTAAGTGAGCTCACGGGCCATGCCGTGTTTGACGGCCCAGCGACTCTGTTCGCCCGTGTGGATGCACGCCTCCAGCATGTGGTCGCAATGATTTCCGGGCTCGGCGATCCACTGTGACATGCGACACGGACAGGCGGATACGCTCCAATGCCCTTCATCCTTGATGACTTCCGCAAGGTTCTCGGAGGGATCGGCGTCCTCGGGTAAGGTGCTGACGGCCGCCCACACGGGCGCCACCGGGACGCCCAACTTCAGTATCTTTTCATCCATCCAGTCGGCCACGACGGTGTGGAGCGTCTTGGCGATTGCAACGGAGTTCGAGTGCTTGATGCCGCCCCAGACGCCGGTTTCGCTAAACCCCGGGGCGCCCATCTGTACGACCCTGAAGTTCGGGTTCTCCAAGGCCGGGTCGTAAAAGACGGTTCCCTTGTCGGCCATCTTGTAGAGCATGCTTTCGAGCTTTCCCTTTTGCATGCCCGTGCGCTCGACCAGCTCGTCGAGCGTCCCGCCCGCCGTTCGCACCTTGAGCGCCAATCGGGCCTCGGCCTTGCTGAACTGCAGACTCATCAGCTTGATGAATGCCGCCGTCTTTGGCCCGCCGACGACGTCCTCTTCGACGATCATGTCCGCTACTTGCTCGAAGACATCCGCGTTTTGTTCCGTCATCCCTCTGGGTTCCCCTTCGGTTGCTCAGCAAGCCGGCACTCGTCGTGGAGCCTGGCACCGGCTGAGGTGATCTCTATTCCACTGATCTCGGGGGAGGCCGCTGCCGAGATCGGGACCGGGATCATTACCGTTTCTCGCGTCTGAAGAAAGGGAGGTCGTGCCTCCATCCATGGACGTAATGGAGACGTGGCTCGTGCAATCGGCCAGGATGCCAGGATGGTAGCGCCGGCGGGCAAACTCCGTCGCTTCCACTCACGACGATGTCGAGGGCGTTCTCGTCGTCGAAGCTGCGCGATCGCCGCACGACTGGTTTGACCAGTCGCTTGACCGGCCGGCAGGACGGGGTAGGGAAAGCTCATGACGGAAAATGAATCTGTTGTTCGGGCGTTCGTAGACGCCTTCAATGCCAACGATCTCGACAAGATCATGAGTTTTTTCAAGGAAGACGCCGTTTACCACAACATTCCCGTGGACCCCATCAAGGGGATCGCGGGGATCAAGGAAACGATCGCGGGATTCCTGGGCATGGCGAGCGAAGTCGATTGGGTGGTGCACCATATGGCCGAGGCCGAGAGTGGCGCGGTCCTCAACGAGCGAACCGACAGGTTCCTGATCATGGACAAGTGGATCGAGCTGCCCGTGATGGGAAGTTTCGTCGTTCGCGAAGGCAAGATCGCCGAGTGGCGCGACTACTTCGACATGGCCCAGTTCCAGAGCCAACTACCGAGCTAACGGCGGGCGTCCTTCTCCGCTGTGGCTCGAATCCGCTTCAGTCGTCGCAGTCGCAGTGGATGGGCACGTCCTTGCCGACGGCGTTTTGCAGAGACTTCAACGCATCGGTCGTGTTGATCTTGCAGCTACTGTCCACGTCGCAGGTGCAAAGCCGGCACGGCTTCGACCCTACCGCGGCCTTGAGGATGTAGAGAGAGTCGGTCGTCATGGGCTTCGGTCCAGTCGTTACCGGCTGGCCGCAGCGGCACGGCAACGTGATAGTGGTGGTAGAAGTCGTGCTCGTGGTCGTAGTCGTGGTCGTGGTCGAACTACTCGTCGAGCTGCTCGAGGAGGTGGTCGTCGCGTCCGCGATCGTCAGCGAGTAGCCCACAGCGTCGCTCAGGGGTGTGCAAGGAGGTGCATTGGAGCAGGGGCCGGGGTTAATCCAGATCGGATCGGTGGGGTCTTCGAGAGCTTGCACGGTGAAGTTGAAGGTGCCGAATTCCTGCGGGATGCCCGTTATGGAGCCTCCCGCGCTTATGCCCAGGCCAAGCGGGAGCGCGCCGTTGGTGATGCTGAAGATGAAGTTCTCTATTCCCCCTGACGCATTGATGGCGATGGAGTAGAAGAGTCCGACTCTGCCGTCCGGAACCGACCCAGTGTCTATGTGTGGCAGAGGGTCATTCGGGTGCACGTCCAGCGTGCGGAAGAAGACCAGGAAGTCGGCGTCGCACACACCGTGAACCTCGGGGATGGTCGGGCAGGTGTCGGAAGCGTTGACCGTGAACGAGTCGCAGAACGGGCCGGTGAGCGGGCCGAAGTGTAGCCCGTTATGGAACGGAGGACTGGGGGTCACGCCGATATCCCCGCCCACGTAAGCGGTGCTCGTACCGAACGGGGTTCTCAGGCCCAGTGTCGGCGGCAGAGGATCCAGGGCGGCCCAGTTGTGTGGATGGCCCTCGTGTGGGTTCGATCCGGGATCACTGCACATGGTGAGTCTGTACAGGAATCCGGCCCGAACGCAGGTTCCGATCGGCACGGCATCGAGGCAGCTTCCCGTGGCCGTCGTGCACGTGGGTGCGCCGAGGTCCTCGGCCTCTGCGCAGACGGCCACGTCGCGCCCTTGCGGTCCGTGCTGGGAGATGACGTTGCCGTCATAGTCTACGACGGTGCCAATTATCCCGGCTTGCACCGGTGTGGCCGCCAACAATAGACAGAAGCTGCTGATCCAAAGCACGAAGGATTTCATGAGGCTCTCCTTTCAGACGTCGTCGATGGCGATGCAATGCACGGATGCCGGTGCCGGTCGCGAGCTCCGCTCGGCCTTCTCGGTGTCCGCCTGGCTCACGATGCGTAACTATAGCCCCCTGGCTGGCTGGTTGTCGAGGTGCCGGGGCGTTGCGCTCCGGCACCCTATTTTGGTGCCATACCTGCTTGCCGTTCCCTCGTGCGAGACGGAGGAGCGCGCGCCGGCTCTGCCAATGACTCACTGCACCATAGACGCCAGAGCGCTCGCAGGGAAACTCCGGGGGTCGTTTGGAAGCGGTCGACGTCGGAGCCGAGCCCGGGAAGCGGCTCGGGAGGGTCTCCTCGGGGAGCGAATCCCGCCCTCGCGCGCTGCCGAGAGAGCGACCCGTTGGACGGCCGTGCCAAGTCAGGGCATAATCGGCGCTCGCTAGCCCCGAGAGGGGGACTTCGGCGAGAGGCAAGCTGCCGTTGCCGCTGTGGCATAGCTTGCTTTCGCGAGATCGGGGTAGAGGAAATAGGATGACTTGCGGTCAGGGAACTTTGGAGGGCCTTTGCATGAAAGCGTCTCACGCGCTGTTGGTATTTGCGATATTGCTTGCGCTGGTCGCCCCGCCGGGGGCGGGCGCGGAACAGAACCCACCTGTCGGTACCGTGATCGATCGCTCCAATGTCGATCAGTACGAGGAGTTCTTCGGGCCGGCGATGATGTGGTCCGTGGACCGCGGAGTGAAGGTCAAGGTCGGGCCTTACCAGCTCATCGAACAACCGCCTCCTGTTCTGGAGGCCACCGAGAAGTATGCGGCGCAGGTAGAGCTCTCCGAAGACGGCACCCACCTGCTCAACTACGTCGCCGGGCTTCCGTTCCCGACCGTGGACGACAATGATCCGATGGCCGCGGTCAAGCACATGCACAACTACGAGGGCTCGATCGAGACCGACGATCTCGACCTGCGTAACTTCGACTGTGACACGGGTGCGGTGGGCAGTGACGGCGACCCGGTACGTGTCGAGCGCCACTTTCTGATCGATCACTTCCGGCGCCTCTACTTCACTGGCCGCCTCGAGGTCGAACCACACCCGGTGCTGGAGCCGAACAGTGATGCCGTGCGCTTCAAAGAGGCGATGTACCCGCTGATCGAGCCGTTCGATCTCAAGGGCACCGGCTTTACCTTCAACCGCTATCTCGACCACACCCGCCAAGACGATAGCTGGCTCTACCTGCCGCAGCTCCGCCGCGTGCGCCGCCTTTCTTCTGCGCAGCGCTCGGACGCGCTTTTCGGTCAGGATACTGACCAGGACAGCTACGGTGGCTATGCCGGCAACATCGCGTGGATGGAGTGGAAGTTCCTCGGCGAAAAGGTCGTGCTCTCCTCCTTCCATGCGGAGAACATGCCGGTCGTGTGGGGCGAGCCTTCGGGCGACTTCATACACGCCGACTTGTGGGAGCCGCGCGAGGTGTGGATCCTCGAGGGCATCTCGAAGCTGCCCCAGTACGCCTACTCGAAGCGCGTCATCTACCTCGACAAGGAGTCGCTGTTCATTGCTTACACGGACATCTATGACCGTGCCGGTGAGCTGTGGAAGATGTGGCTCAACGAGTTCACGATTCGCCGCAAGCCGATCGCGAACGCGCCCTACGAGGCTCCGTACGAGCGGCGCTTCTTCCCGTCCATCACGATGGTGGACATACAGCTCGAGCACGCCACGTACTGTTCGCTGCCCAGCCACCGCTTCCCGGGTGAGCAGGGATGGTACGTCAACTTGGGTGAGGCGGAAGGAACCGTCGAGGATTACTTCGAGTTGAGTGCGATTATCTCAGCCGGTCGTTAGCGACGAGGCTGTCTTACATCTGGATACGGTCGCGGCGGTAACGCCGTCGGTCGTGAGGGCAAGCGCCCCGGCTTCACTGCAAGCCGGGGCGCTTGTCTTTGTACGCCTGGCGCGGTTAAGTGGCGGCCGGAGGGCTATCGCCGTTGTTTGCGGCGTCGGAAGCTCGCAGGTCCTCTAGCCTTCGCAGCGCCGCCTCGCGGACGGCCTCGTCTTCGTCGTCCTCGGCTATCTTGCTGAGCAGCGCATCGTCGTCCAGGCCTGTCACCGCGGCTTTGCGCACCTTGGGGGATTCATCCCACTGGGCTCGGTTGGCGCGCAGCGCGGCGTCATGCAGCCGCATGACGGCGGCGCGACGGACTCCCCAGTCCTCGTCGTTCTTCGCCCTGTTGGCCAGAACGCTCTCGTCGGTGAGCCTCAGCACGGCGGCCTTGCGTACCTGCCACTCCTTGTCCCATTTCGCGCGGCTTGCCAGAGCGCCTTCGTCCTCGAGTCTCTCGATGGCGGCCTTGCGTATCTCCCAGCGTTCATCGTCGTGGGCGCGCTCAGCAAGCTC
>PIVZ01001320.1 GCA_003354045.1 bacterium | reverse complement strand
TCGACGTGCGGCACGGTGAACGCGAGCGGAACGCCGCCTGGCGACACGCACTCGGCACCGACAGTCTCGGCCGTGACATGCTCGCCCGGATCATCTGGGGGGCGCGGGTCAGTCTGGCCGTCGGTCTCATATCAACCATCCTGCTGTTCTTCATCGGCACGCTCGTCGGCTCGATCGCCGGCTTCTACGGCGGCTGGGTCGACCTGGTCATCAGCCGGATCATCGAGATCGTGCAGACGTTCCCGTTCTTCTTCCTCATCTTGATCGTGGTGGCCTTCATCGGGCCGAGCATCCTCAACATCATGCTCGGTATCGGTCTCATCCGCTGGACGGGCGTGGCGCGACTGGTGCGCGGCGAATTCATCCGCCTGCGAGAACAGGAGTTCGTCGTCGCCTGCCAAGCACTCGGGCTGTCAGACGCGCGCACGATCTTCCGCCATGTCTTGCCGAATGCGCTCGGACCGGTCCTGGTGTCGGCCACCTTCTCGGTTGCCGCCGGCATCCTGACCGAGTCGGGGCTCTCCTTCCTCGGCTTCGGCATCCAGCTACCGATCCCCTCCTGGGGCTCGCTACTCATCGAGAGCCGCTCGGCGGAGCACTGGTGGATCCAGATCTACCCGGGGCTCCTCATCTTCCTCACCGTGCTGCTCTACAACTACCTGGGTGAGGGCGTGCGGGATGCGCTCGATCCTCGGTTGCGCGTGATTCGGGGTGGCGGA
>PIVZ01001319.1 GCA_003354045.1 bacterium | reverse complement strand
CCAGCGCCGAGAAGCGTGATCAGGAACAGGACCCACACCTCGGACTGCGAAAACCTCGGTCGGTGGGCAATCCGGGAGAGATCCAGGCGCAGGGAACGAGACTTCGAGCTTGGATCATCGGGGGGGGTGTTCATTCGGGTGCGCCTCTTCACGGCCCGGACGGCTTCGCTCGTCCCTCGCCGATGGCTACGCGGCGACTGCCTGCTCCGCGGCCTTGCTCGCGGTGTGCTCGCCGACGACGCGTGCAACCTCGTCGTCCATCGTGCCCTGCATCATCATCCACAGCATCACGAAGTCGCCCCGCAGGCTGTACAGCGGATGGCCAAAGGTCGCCGGCTTGTTGCCTTCGATGAAGAAGTGCGAGAACCACGCGGGCCCGTACCCGAGGATTGGACCCATGGCCAGGTACCATAGGTTCTGCGTGCCGAGCGCCGCCGGTAGGCACAAGAGCGCCAAGACCGTGCCGATGAAGTGGAACAAGCGTGTCGCCTTCTTCGAGTGGGCGCGGGCGTAGTAGGGCCAGAAGTCTTCGAAGCTCTCGATCGTGGGTGCCATGGCAACCTCTCCGGTGGAACCTCGGCAGTGTACCCGGCCGACCCGGCGGGCGGATCACGGCCGAGGCTGGACCCACCCCACGCCGTGCCGTAGTGTCGGGGCATGAGCTCCATGGTCGCTGTCTCGAACCCCGGCGAACGCACCATTCCCAGAGTGTGTGCGGT
>PIVZ01001318.1 GCA_003354045.1 bacterium | reverse complement strand
GGCCTCGTCGAACACCTCACGTTCGATCCCCTTCGCCGTGGAGCCCTGCATCATGATGAGGCGGCGGTAGGCGTCGAACGCGAATCGCCGACTACCCGAGGCGTTAGCGAGCCCCTCGACCGATTCGTCGTTGAGGCCGAGGTTAAGGATCGTCTCCATCATCCCCGGCATGGACTTGGCTGCACCGCTTCGCACCGAGACCAGCAGCGGGTCCTTGTTGCCGCCGAGTTTCTTCTTGGCGAGCTTCTCGAGGGTGGTCACGTTCTGGCGGATCTGCTTTTCGAGCCCGGTGGGCCACTGACCGGTCTTGTGGAACGCGGAGCATGCGTCAGTCGTAATGGTAAAGCCGCCCGGCACGGGCAGGCCGATGCGGGTCATCTCCGCCAGCCCGGCACCCTTGCCGCCGAGCAGCTCGCGGTCCTCGCCGGAGCCGTCAGCCTTGCCGCCGCCGAAGAAGTAGACCCATCGATTCGATTTCGCCGATTTTGCCGATTTCGCCATGGTGTGGTTCCTTATATACGTCTCTGTCAGGAAAGTCGTTTGGAAGACGTGATCATATGCGTGGCGCAACCGTCGTCAAACGTACCGTGCGGTTGTCGCACGCGCACAGCCCGCGCCACGGCTTACGACAGCCAATACGGTATCGTCGTCAGATGGTGGCCCCCACTCGACCTGGAATCGTCATTCGCCCGGCGGGGCCTCGGTGGTCCGCTAGTCACG
>PIVZ01000624.1 GCA_003354045.1 bacterium | reverse complement strand
GAGCCCCGAAATTTGTATAGTTGTGGACACTAGGATAACCCCAGAGCTTCGGCCGCGGGGGAAAGCCGACGCCTTGCAGTGTGCGGAAGGCAGCAATCCTCGTTCGCTCGCGGCGGTGCAGCGAGGATACCACCGGGGTCTGAGAACACGGCATGTCTTTAAAGGGAGAACCTGGGAACTCGAGAGATCCAACTCTCTCCTCAAAGGATGCCGGCCGAGAGGGAGCCGGGGTATAAAAGTCCCAGGCTTGGCCGAAGGGAAGTCGATGCCCTGGTCAGGAGCAAAGAAAAGAACGACTGCGAGGTACCGGAAGGCGAGGCAAAACGTCCGAAGCCCAAGGGATGGATTGTTGGAAGTCTTAACGGATCATAGTACCGATGGACGGAGCACAGGACGAACCCTGGCCGTTCGGGAAGGCGGGGAAGTGAGACACAAGCGACCCGCTGTAGGGAAGGTGAAGTCGGATCCAGCCACTGGTGGAGTGAAACATGCGAGAGACTTGAGCTCACAAAGCATGTCAACGCAAGGCCATCAGACTGTGTGGACAGCACGTCCTTCGGGACGTCCAGGTCGGTGTAGCAGATGCTGGGTGCCAGTGGCTCCGGCGGAGTCGCTGGCCAGGAAATGGTTCCTGCCGAGGAACCGTATGAGCGAATTGTTCACGTACGGATCTGTGGGGGGCGTGGGCTATAACCTTGGGGCAACCCGGGGGAAGGCCCGCTCCTACCCGGAACGGGACGCCACAGTCGTATCTATCGTCCGTGGTGGGCGCAGGTTTTGTAACTTCGCCGGATGTCAATAGCTGGTTGAAGGGGCGCCCGTGAGCCGCATGCCGTTCTGCGGCTTTCGCTCATTCCTTTACCGTCGACTCCCTTTTGACCTTCCACGCGTTTCCCAAGCTCTTTGTTTTCAGCAACTTAACCCCATCTTGTCGTTCCAGATTAAGCTCCCTGGGGCAAAGCCGTGCGCCATTTGGCAAGCACAGCACCTCGCTCCCTGGAGCGAAGCCTCTTCTGGACCTCTTCAAAGCATGCATGAGAGGTTCAATGGTAGAAAAATGGTGGTACGACACAGGCCGAGGTGCAACTCTCCCTAACCGAGGCTCAAGAGTCGCTCAGCTCACCGAAGATGCAGCGCTAGAGATCGATCAAGCCTTCATCATGGAGGGGCACGCGCCGGCTCGGGCAAGTGTCGAATCTCTTGGGCCGGTATCGGGTAGATAGAAATGGGCTGCTTGACGGAGGGCTTCACAAAGCGATCGAGGTCAAGACGGGGAACGTGCACTGTCGGGATCTCCCCTCGTCCTACGACCTCCCAATGGTCATCGACTTGGAGTAGAGCCAGCTTCCGAGTCGGTGGGCTCGTCGGCGGTGGCGGCAACTCACCGCCGACGTACGGCCAGGCCCGTGGAAAGCTCCTCGTCGGAAAGGCGGTTTCGGGATTGAAACCCGAGAGCTGAAGGATCGTGTCGGCCAACATCGGCGGCTGGCTCCCGGTGGGCAAGCAGAGTCGGGGGTCGAGATGGTAACCTCGCTCCGCCGCCTCCACCATCCTCGCCGATCCCAGCAGGTACTCGTCGAGAAAGTCCTGGTAATCGCTCGCCATGCCTTCCCGCAGCTCCGGTCGCTTCGAGTAGAAGAGCATCGGGGCCGGGGACTTCTTGCCTTTCTTGCCCGCCACGATCGGCGTGCAAGGGTCTTGCCTCAAAATAGCCTCGACGCCGACAACCGACCGGCCGCCACGCTTGGCGGCGGCCTCTTGCTCAATCTCCTCGATCAGCTCGGCGATCATCCCCCGGTACTCCTCGGGAGAGTCATTCAGATAGGCCGGCATGCGCTTCAGCCCGATCTCGTAGCGCGTCGCGAAGTCGTACTTCTCGAACTGGATCCGCTTGCGACGCGCGTAATACTCCTTCGTCCGGTCAAACCAGTACCCGACGAGAGGACTGTCGTCGAGTAGAGCCTTCGCGGCGTTGGGTCCGGGCCAATCGAGGACTCGGGCGACCAGCCCGTCTTTGACGGCTTGAGACAACACGTACTTGAGCCGCGCTCGCTGACTCTCCCGGTCGTCGCTGACCGCCATCGGACGGTAGCGGCGACCCCAGAGCTTCTCCGGATGAGAATGGAGCCTGCCCATCTCCCGAGCGACGTTGCCGTTGAAGTGCCCCTGGAATCTTGACATCTGAAGACCGTGCTCAGCACTGTGCAAGAGATGGACGTGAGTTGACGCAAAGCCGAACCCGTAGATGTCGACATCGTAGTACTCGGCGGCTTTTCCCAGACAACCGAGAACGATCTCGTCGGGGTCCTCGCCGGGACGCAGAAGCGGCAGGCCGTGGATCGTCCGGGAGCAGGTCTCCACAACGGAGCCTCCGGACGGGACGTAGCAGAGAGGTCTTGACGGCGGTTTCGTAGATCGCAGCACGTCGGTCCTCCTTCGTATGGGCCAGCCTCTTGAGGCGTGCCCAGGGTGGCGCCGCGGCTCGCCATCGGGACGATCCCGTCGGTTTGCACGGCTTCACCCTATAAAGGACGGAAAAAGTGCCGGCTTTCTAACGACTATTTGGTGTGAAGTTCGTCACAGGCTACGTAAGTCGATGAAAATAGGGGACTTGCGAAACGGGTGGCAGCTAGGGGGGCGCTCAGTGTCCAGAGTCCCGACGGCCTACGCTGGCTGACCCCGAGCCGCAAGTGGGACGAAACTCCACCGCGAGCGTGGGTTCAGCATTGATGAGAATCGCGGTGAGATTCTCCGACGCTGGACCGGGCACCAAGGGGCTGCGGCATTTCGCGCTTGCAATCTGTTGCGATTCATGTAATCTCGACGTGTTTTTCGGGAGAAAGTTTCTTTCTCCCATCGTGTCGCGTTCGTTCTATCAGCTTCGAGCTCCTCTCGAACAGGAGATCTCCCATGGGAAAGATGCACCCCCGAAGGTCGTGGAAAGCGCTGTGCGCAACCGCCGCGATCCTACTGCTC
>PIVZ01001317.1 GCA_003354045.1 bacterium | reverse complement strand
GGTCATCGTCAGTCGATCAATCCGCTTGGCCTCCCCGAGCCCGAAGTGGACGCGCGGGTCATTGCTGCTCAGGTAGCCCACGTGCGGGCGGACTTCACGCCGGAAGGTGCCGCCCCCAGCCTCGATCTCGATCCGGGCATTGATGGCCGAGCCGGTGCCGGCTGTCAGGTCGATTATGGTCCATGCGTAGTCCGAGGTATTCTCGTTGCGGAGCAGCCTGGCGGGCCCGCGGTTGTTGGTGACCAGCACGTCTACGTCCCCGTCGTTGTCGTAGTCGCCCAGGATCGCGCTTCGACTCATTCGAGGCACCTGTATCGCCGGCCCGGCTGCGGCGCCATCGTCCATGAACCTGCCATCGGCGCCTTGGCGGATGAACTGGTTGGGCTCGCCGTAGAGGTTCGTTTCGGAAAGCGGCACGGGAAGGCGATTGACCGCTCCATTGGCGACGAAGATGTCGAGCGCCCCGTCGTGGTCCTGATCCAACATGGCCACGCCGAAGCCGGTATAGGGCATGCCCCAGCCATCGAAGCCCCACGCGTGGCTCACGTCCTCGAAGGTCCCGCCGTCGTTGCGCAGGCCGAGGTGCGCCTGGTCGTGGATATTCGTCACCAGCAGGTCGAAGTCGCCATCGGCATCGAGGTCCTCCGCCACCACGCCCATCCCCGAGATCGGGACGCCGTCTCCGTTGAACGCCGCCCCGGCGAGGACCGCCACGTCCGT
>PIVZ01000087.1 GCA_003354045.1 bacterium | reverse complement strand
CGGAGCCACGACCGCGCTGTCTGAACCGAGAGCCGCCTACCGGACCGAGTGTTCGGCAGCCGCGTCCCGGTCAAAAGGCGGGGCATTGCTCGGTTGGATGGCAGGCGGGCAGCCTTTTCTTGTCCGGCAGCCAGGGCTAGGTTCTCGACAGTGCCACCGTTTCTCCCCAGCAGCAGTCGCCGAGCGGCCGCCACGACAGCGGCGGTGATTGCGTTGGCCTGCTTGGCGGCGGGCACGTGGTCGTGTACGAAGACGGCGAAACCCAGCGAGCCCCCGCGCAATGTAGTGCTCTTGATCGTGGATACGTTGCGCGCCGATCATCTCGGGGCATACGGGTACGCACGACCGACATCGCCTTTCCTCGACAGCCTGGCGGATAACGGCGTGCTGTTCGAAAACCTGACCAGCGCGGCGCCGGTCACTTTCCCCAGTGTCAACACGATCCTGACTGGACGGCGTCCGTCGCTGTTCTTCAAGAAGAGCGCGGCCGGGCTCGGTATTCCAGAGGAGATGACGACTCTCGCCGAGATCTTCCAATCCCACGGCTTTGCCACCGCTGCCGTTTCGGCCAGCCCGGTGGTTCGCAACACTCCTTCGGCAATCAACGGTCAGGGCGCCTACGGCTGGGGTTTCGACACTTTCGACGAGAGTTGCTGTGATGTCGAGGGGCGTTCCGTGCCCGCCTTCTCGAGCGACTGTGTGGCAGACCGTGCCGTGGCGTTACTCGACGACCTGAGCGACAAGCGTTTCTTCCTCTACCTCCACTTCCTCGATCCCCACGACCCGTACAGACCGCCTGAGGAGCACAATGTCTTCACGCGTCCCTACGAGGGAAAGCATTTCGTCAAGGTCGGCACGGTCGGCGCTCTGCTCGGGTGGGCCAAAGGCACGGCGAAGAAAGATCCTGAAGTAACGGAGCGCGACCTGGAGCATCTCATCGATTTGTACGACGGAGAGATCCACGCGGTCGATGCACAGGTAGAACGCGTGCTCGCGGCTTTTCGAGAGCGCGCGCTCATCGACGATACGCTCTTCGTGGTCGTCTCCGATCATGGGGAGAGCTTTCTCGAGCACGAGCGCGCCGTACAGCACGGGCTGAGCCTCTACCAGACCGAGCTGCACGTGCCCTTACTCTTCTACTGGCCGCGCCGGTGGAAGGAGGGGCGCAGAATCGAAGAGCTCGTCTGCGGTATCGATTTGATGCCCACGATCGCCTCGCTCGCCCACCTGCCGGTACCCGCCGAAGTGGCGGGACGCCCGCTTTTCGATGTCACTGCATCATTCGCCACTCGGCGCGAGCCACGCTGCCTGTCGGTACGGCGTCACAAGTGGAAGCTCACACGGCCGACCGGCGTCGCGGCGCGCGATCAGAGATTCAAGGTTCTCTACGACGAACCCAAGCCGCTCCACGAGTCCTACGACCTCCACAGCGATCCTGGCGAGCAACATGACCTGGCCTTCTCCGAGCCCGGCGGCGCCTCCGCAGACGACGCCTCCGCAGACTTGGAGACGCTGCGCACCTTGGTCGATCGGCGCTTGGCCGAAACCGGCGGGGACAATGAAAGAGTGCGCCTCGATCCGGAGGCCGAAGAGGCGCTACGGTCGCTCGGCTACATCGAGTAGGGCGTCCGTCGAAGCGTGGTTCTCACGTCGGCCAGGAGGCCGACCCACGCCCCCTAACCCCAGGCGATCTCCTGAATGAGGCCGAGCTGTTCTTGCAGGCTGGAGACCTGCTCGAACCAGTAGCGCTCGCTGCCGAAATCGCCGAACACCCGCTGGAAGGAAGGATCCTCCCAGCGCCGGGCTATCCAGGCGCTGAAGTGCACGAAGCGCAGGGCACGCAGCGGCTCGATCAACCGCAGTGTGGCGCGGTCGAAGTCGCGTAGCTCCTCGTAGCCCGACACGAACAACTCGCGCTGCTGCCGCCCGAAGGTGTCTTGACCGCCGGCGAGCAGCCACACGTCTTGCGCGCAGGGGCCCACGACCATGTCGTCGAAGTCGACGAGAAACGCTGTGGAGTCTCTCCACAGCACGTTACCGACATGGCAGTCTCCGTGAATGCGCTGATAGGTCGCAGCCGCGAACCACGGCTCGGTCACGTTACAGACCCCCTCGACGGTGTCGCGGTAACGCTCGCGTACGGAGTCGGGAATGAGCCCGGAATCTACCAGGTAGCGGAGGTTCTCGATGCCGTAGGTGGCGGGGTCGAGTCTGATGCGCGCGTTCGCCTTGCGCCTGGCGCCCACATTGTGAACACGGGCGATCAGGCGGCCTAGCTGCTCGATGCTATCGTCGGCGAGCTCGTCCACGAGCCGGCCGCCGACGCGCGGAAACACGGCGTAGTGGATGTTGGCGTGCGGGAGCCGCGCCAGCGTTTCACCGTCGTCGAGCGGCAGAGGGGCGACGGCAGTAATCTCGTCTTCCACGAGATCGCTCAGGAACAGATGCTCTTCCTTGATCTGCTCCTCGCTCCAGCGCCCGGGCCGGTAGAACTTGACTACACGAAAGCAGTCGCTCGGGTTGGAGACAGGCCCATCCACCTCTATCTCCACCTGATAGACTCGGTTCTCCATGCTGTTGAGCGCCATCGAGCGCCCCGTGCAGCGTAGCCCGCAAGCCTCCACGGCATCGAGGATTCGATCGGGGGTAAGCTCGTAGAAATGGCGCGTTTCCTCCGCGCCCCAAGCGCTCGGACCGTAGCTCGGCAATGGGTGTTCTCCTGAGATCGGAATGTCGATAGGCTCTGCTGAGCCTCTCGATGCACATTACAGGGCACGCGGAGCTACGCAACAGTCGGTGCAAAGGGTTGGTTGCCCGGCGGGGCGAGATCGACGGCTTGCCGTGCTTGCCTTGTCATCAATCGGAGTAGATATTCCCTTTTTTGCCAAGTGATAGACCTCGCATCGTAGCGAGGAGAACGACATGCAGGACTCGACGGAAAATTTGATCGCGCGTCGTGAGCGCGTCCTCGGCGTGGGCGCACCGCTCTTTTACGAGGAGCCCATCCACATCGTTCGTGGCGAGGGTGTCTTCCTGTTCGACGCCGACGGGAAGCGCTACATCGACATGTACAACAACGTGCCGTGCGTGGGCCACGCCAATCCCCACGTCGTGGAGGCGATGCAGCGACAGGCGGCAACCCTCAACGTGCACAGCCGCTACCTGCACGAGGGTGTGCTCGAGTATGCCGAACGCCTGGTTGCCAAGCACGATGCCTCGCTCGAGCGCATCGTATTCACGTGCACGGGCACCGAGGCCAACGAGGTTGCAATCGCCATGGCCCGGCTCGCAACCGAAGGCCGAGGAATCATCTGCACCGACCGCGCCTACCACGGCAACACGGCCCTGGTCAGCAAGCTCACCTGGGCCGGCGGCCGGAGCGATCCGGAGATCCGCTCGGTCCGCTTCCCAGAGACCTTCCGGCCGATGGAGGAAGGCTTGTCGGAAGCGGAGCTGGCCGACCGCTACCTGGCCGATGTCGAGGCTGCGATCGAGAGCTTCGCGGCAGACGGGGTTCCGCTGGCCGGCATGCTGGTCTGTTCGCTGTTCGCAAACGAGGGTCTTCCGAACATCCCCAAGGGATATATGGCTCGCGCGGCAAAAATGGTCCGTGACGCCGGCGGGCTGTTCATCGCCGATGAGGTGCAGGCCGGGTTCTGCCGGAGCGGGCGCTGGTGGGGCTACGAGGTCACCGACTTCGTGCCCGACATCGTCACCATGGGTAAGCCCATGGGCAGCGGATTGCCCCTGGCGGGCACCGTTGCCCGCGCGGATCTGGTCGATACATTCCGCAAACGCTCGGGCTACTTCAACACCTTCGCCGCATCGCCACTGCAGGCCGCAGTTGGCGCAGCGGTGCTTGACGTCATCGAGACCGAGAAACTCGAGGAGCGCGTGGCCGACGTGGGCGCCTACCTGCGCGGCGGCCTCCGCAAGATCGAGTGCGAAGCCATGGGCGACGTCCGCGGACATGGGCTCTTCATCGGGCTCGATTGGGTGAGTGACCGTGAAACGAATGCGCCGGACCTCGAGGGTTCGAAGCGCGTGGTCGACCGCCTGAAGGACAAGGGCTTTCTGACCAGCAATGCGGGCGCCCATTTCAACGTCGTGAAGCTCCGCCCTCCCCTGGTCTTCGAGCGCCAGCACGCCGATCTGTTCTTGACCGCGTTCGAAGAGACCGTCCGGGAGCTCTACTAGAGCATGGAGTACCCCGACGACGTCATCCGCGCCGTGGCCGACCGCGCACTCTTGAAGTGGGACCTCAGTACGACGAAGGTCGAATTGGTCTCGCGAAGTGAGAACGTCGTGTTTCGTGTCGATGCGGACGACGGCGGGGCCTACGCGCTACGCGTCCATCGCCCCGGCTATCACACGTTGGCCGAGCTCGAGTCGGAGCCGCTGTGGACTGCGGCATTGAACGAGGCGGGCATCGGGGCTCCGGTGGCGGAGCGGACCCGCGCTGGCGGCCACTACGCCGTGGTCGAAATTTCCGGCACCGAGGAAACCCGACACGTGGGTCTCATCCCTTGGTTCGACGGCGTCGCGCTGAACGAGAGGATCGAGAATGCTCCGAACGAGGCCGACCGTGACTCGCACTTCGAACAGCTCGGTCGCCTGATGGCCGCGATGCACGATCAGGCCATCACCTGGCAGCCACCCCCTCACTTCCAGCGCCACTCGTTCGACGCAGATGGGCTCATGGGCGAGGCACCATTCTGGGGCCGCTTCTGGGACGTCCCCGAGCTGACGCAGGAGCAACGTGAGACCCTGATCGAGGCCCGCTTGTCGATTCGCACCCGGCTGTCCGAGTACGGCAAGGACGGTGGCACCTACAGCATGATCCACGCCGATCTCCGCTCGGCCAACGTCCTGGTCATGGGCGATCGGGTCCACGTGATCGACTTCGACGACGCGGGTTTCGGCTGGCATCAGTACGACATAGCCGTGGCGCTGTCCGATCACGCGATAGACGACAGTTACGAGCCAATCCGAGACGCCCTGATCGCCGGCTACCGATCGCAGCGCGCGATCTCGGACGAGGATCTGGCGCTCCTGCCAATGTTCCTGCTCGCCCGCACGCTCGCCGCACTCGGCTGGCTCCACGACCGCCCCGAAGTCGATCTATACGCATTCCTGCCCGCGCTGATCGACCTCTCATGCACCCATGCCAGGGAGTTCCTGGACGGCGCGTAAGATCCGTCTCGCGTCGCCAGCCCTAACGCTTCGATTTCACTGATCTTTATTGTTGAGTCGAAAGCCGGGTGGCGGCTTCATCCGCACCGAAATGTCCTACATTTATTGACAAATGTAGGACATTCGATTACATTCTTGAGCAAGAGGAACCGCGATGAGCCGGAAGAAAAGCGACGATACCCCTGGCAAGACCGCCAAAGCAGGCGAAGGCTCCAAAGCCACTTCGGAGCGGATGGCTCGCAAGGAGAAGATGCTCCATGCGCGGATTCCGGAAGACCTGGACCGCGAGATCAAGCGTAAAGCCGGCAGCCTCGGCATGTCGGTCTCCACGGTGGTTCGCCACGTGCTCCTCAATACCTTCAACCTGGTCGAAGACATCGTGACCGACAGCACCAACGTCGCCTTCTCGATCACCGGCGAGAAGACCGACGTCTCAACTTCGAAGAACCCGCAACCGGAGGCCGGAGCATCACCGGAAGATCAGATCATCGGTTGGCAGGAAGCCATCCTCAATCTCAATGCGGTCTGCGACCGCTGCAACGCGATACTCGCCACGGGCACCAGCGCGGCGATTGCGATCCGTGAACAGGCCGGACCGCGCAGCATCATCTGCAAGAAGTGTCTCGCGAAACAATTGAAGAGCGCAGCGGGTGCAAAAGCATCCGGCGCTTGAGGGGAACCTGTTTTGGAACTTCGACACATTTCCATTCACGGCAAGAAGATCGCTTTTCGAAGCGCGGGCGAGGGACCGGTGCTACTGCTCATCCACGGCATGGCTGGATCATCGATGCAATGGCGTCATGTCTTCCCCAGGCTGGCCGAGCATTTCACCTTGATCGCACCCGATCTTCTGGGTCACGGGGAATCCGACAAACCGCCTGGCGAATACAACTTGAGCGCGCACGCCAACGTGTTGCGAGATCTCCTGGCAGCGTTGGGCCATGAGCGGGCGACCCTGGTCGGCCAGTCCTATGGAGGCGGGGTCGTGATGCAGTTCGCCTATCAGTCACCGGAACATTGCGAACGCATCGCGTTGGTATCCAGTGGCGGCCTCGGGCGGGAGGTCAATCCGCTTCTACGTGGTCTGAGTCTCCCGGGCGCCGAACAACTGTTTCCCCTGGTGTGCTCGCCTTTTCTGCGCGATGCAGGCGCGCGCGTGGCGGAAATCCTCTCGAGCTTCAACTTGAGAACGACCCCCACTGTCGAGGAAATCTGGAGGAGCTACGCAGCGCTAGCCGACCAGGATACGCGAAGGGCCTTCTTCCGTACCTTGCGCGCCGTGGTCGACCACCGGGGACAAAGTGTCAGCGCGGCCGATCGACTCTATCTGACCGAGCACATACCCACGCTCATCGTCTGGGGGTCCGACGACAACATCATCCCGGTCGATCACGCTTTCGATACGCAACGAGCCCTGCCGAGCAGCCGTCTGGAAGTCTTCGAAGGGGTCGGTCACTTCCCCCACTGCGAGAAGCCGGAACAATTCGCCGAAACCATGCTGGATTTCATGACCTCGACCGAGGCAGCAGAATTCTCGACACGACATTTTTCACAAATGTTGCGCGACCGGGTGGAAAACCGGGAGCACGACGCAGCCTGACCCCCGATGGGAGACGAACATGAGCAACACCAAGACGAAGACCAAGAGCACGTCGATCACCGGAACGATCCATCAAACCATCGACGACGGGATGAGCTCGGTCGAGAGGATTCACAAATCCATCGCCGCACTCCCCCTGGACGTACTATCGTCGATTTCTCCGCTGGAGGAGGCAATGACCGAAATCCGTGACCTTCAGGATCGTACCCTAACCTCGATCTACGGACTGCTGCGCAAGGTGAACGCACAAGCCGACCAAACGACTCGGGAGATCCTGGCCAGCTGACCAACAGGAAGAGCACGATCGCCATCACGGCAGGCACGCGCATGAAAAAGATCTTGATCCCCACCCCATCTCATGGGTTTGATCCGACGGAAGTCGCCATCCCCTGGAAGTTGATTTCTGAAAGGGGAATCGAGATCGCATTCACGACTCCCGAAGGCGAGAGGGCCTCTGCAGACAGCCTGATGCTCCGTGGTGAAAAACTGGGGATTTGGAAACCCCTGTTGCGCGCGAGGCGAGACGCCGTTGATGCCTATCGCGAGATGGAAGAGAGCGAAGCGTTTTGCAATCCGTCGAGATATCTTGATGCCCGAGAAGGAGACTTTGATGCAATCCTATTGCCCGGCGGGCACGATAAGGGCGTCAAGGAATATCTGGAGTCAGAGGTTCTGCAGAAGCTTGTCGCCGCTTTCTTTGCTGCGGGGAAACCGGTCGGTGCAATTTGTCACGGAGTTATTTTGGCAGCCCGAAGTCTTGACCCTGACACAGGCAAATCAGTCATTCACGGCTATAGGACAACGTCATTGCTAAAATCTCAGGAATTGGCGGGGTATAACTTGACGAGGCTTTGGCTGAAAGATTATTACCTCACCTATCCGGGACTTGCAGTGGAGGATGAAGTTCGGTCCGTTCTGGCCGACAGCGATCATTTCATTCCGGGCCCCACTCCGCTTCTTCGGGATGACCTGGGCCACATGAAAAGAGGCTTTGTCGTCAGGGACAGAAACTACCTGTCGGCGCGATGGCCCGGTGACGCATATGCATTTTCTCTCGAGTTTGCGCAGATGGTCCAGAGTGCGCAGCTGCCTGGATGATCGATCTCTCGTGCACCCATGCCAAGGCGGCCCTGGACAACTCGTAAGATCTATCTCGCCGGCCAAGCGCCAGTGATCGCCCAACGTCGCGACTACTGACAGCACGGGAAAACCCCCCGCCATAACGAGGCAGACGAGCCCCCTCCCCCCGAGTTGGATATGCCCTGGCCGATCACGTAATGGATGCAGTCACGCAGAGAGGAGGGACGCAACGAACGATGGCAAATCTCGAAGGTAAGGTGGCCGTGGTAACCGGGGCCAGCCGTGGGATCGGTGCGGCGATAGCGCAGCGTCTAGCCGCAGAGGGGGCGGCGGTGGCAGTGACGGCGCGCACGCTGGATGCGCATGAGCGGTTGCCGGGCAGTCTCAATGAAACGGTGGAGACTATAACCAGTGCGGGCGGCCGCGCGGTGGCGATCGCTGCTGATCTACTGGAGACCGCCGACAGAGAGCGGATAGTTACCGAGGCCGAGAGCACGCTCGGCCCGATCGATATCCTCATCAACAACGCGGCGGCAGGGTTCTTCTTCCCCTTCGAGAAGTTTTCGGCAAAGCGAGTAGGCCTGGCCCTGGAGATCAACCTGCGCGCGCCCTTCGAACTGGCCCAGCGGGTGGTGCCGGGCATGAAAGAGCGCAAGAGCGGCTGCATCCTGAACATCACCACGGCCGCGGCAGAGCATCCGAGCGGCCCGCCGTACCCGGAGTTCGATCGTACGGCGGGTCCTTACGTCTACGGCATGAGCAAAGCGGCGCTCAACAGGTTCACGACCGGTCTGGCCGCCGAGCTCTACGATCACGGTATAGCGGTAAATGCTTTGGCGCCCGTTGCTGCCGTGGCGACGCCCGGCGTCGTAGCGCTCGGGCAGATCCCTGACGATCCCGAGATGCTCGAGCCGATGGAGTTGATGGCCGAGGCGGCCTACGCACTATGCACGAGCGATCCTGGCGTCATGACCGGACGCATACTTTACACTCGTCCCTTCCTCGCCGAGCTGGGCGTGGTGGTACGAACGCTCGACGGTAAGTCGCCATACGATGGGAGCGCCTGCAAATGAGTGAGAGTGCCAAGAAGTCCTTCGACCTCTCCGGTCGCGTCGCGCTGGTGACCGGAGCCGGCAGAAGCATCGGTCGCGGCATCGCCCTCGCACTGGCTGAGCGCGGCGCCGCGATTGCCGTTAACGATCTATACCGCGAGCGGGCCGAGGAAGTGGCCGCCGAGATCGAAGCGGCTGGCGGCCGTGCTATCGGGCTGGCGGCCGATGTCACCGACCTGGGAGCCGTGCGCACGATGGTCGCGCAGGTAAAGGGCAAGTTCGGACCAACTGACATTCTCATCAACAACGCGGGCATCCCCGCCGACGGTTTCTTCCCCAAGCAGTTCGCGGACACCACACCGGAAGACTGGGACACGTTCGTGCAGTTGAATCTCTACGGGGTCTTCCACTGCGTGCACAGCGTCATCGGCGACATGTCGGAACGCGGCTGGGGGCGCATCATCACCATTTCCTCGGAAGCCTGGCGCACAGGTGTCAGCTTCGGCGTCTCGCTCTACGCCGCGGGCAAGGCGGGAGCCATAGGTTTCACCAGACATCTAGCCGCCGAACTCGCATCCAAGGGCGTAACGGCAAACTGCGTGGCTCTCGGCGAAATGGAAAACCTGCCGTTCGCCGAAGAGCTGGCCAAGCGCTACCCAACCGGCCGGCTCGGCAAGCCGGAGGACGTCGCCGCAGTGGTCGTCTACCTGACCTCGAATGAGGCAGAGTGGATGACCGGTCAGACCATCCCGTTAAACGGCGGATTGGTAACGTTCTGACCGCGCAGAGCTCCGAGAAATCCTCCGGACGAAAGGCGAGGCGATCTTCATCCGCACCCATGTCGCGGTGCTCGGCTGCTCTTCGCTTCGCGATTCTTCGAGAGGTCGCCCGCACATCACAGGCGGGCGTCAATCGGTCGGCTTGAATTTCATTTGCACCGTGTCACCGGCACGCGCTAACCATCCCCTTCTCAGGAACGCCTGTACCAAGGCGGAGATGTGTGATCGGTATCGCTTCTCTTCGTCCAGCCCCTCTGTGTATATCGTGGCGTCCGTCATCACGCGCTCCAGCTCGGCCATGTTCTCTGCGCGGGTACTGGAAAGGAGGCTTTTGGGCGCGTGAAACTCGATCAAAGCGTTGTCGTCGGTGTTGAGCGCCCCTTCTCCCGAGAAGGACTGCAACTCACCGTCTCCGAACACGAAATAGGACATCAGATCCTGAGGAGCTCTCACACGGATGCGGGCAAGATCGGACGCCACCGACTGGACCGACATCTTGCTCCTCAGATCGTCGAGATCGAAGGACAATGGAGTCGCGGAGCCAATCAACACGAGATCCGCGCCCTCGAGCGAGTTGAAAACCATGACATGCGGAAAGACTGCGTGAAATGTGCGCACCAGTGCCTTGAGATCTTCCGCGGCCATCTTATAGATTTGCACCCACTGGGCGAAGATCCCGCCGGCCTCGAGGCGCTTGCGACCCAGTTCGAAGAACTCACGAGTGAACAGGTTGGCCGCAACCGTCATCCAAGGATTGGACGGCTCGGAGACGATCACGTCGTAGCGCTGGTCGCTCACGAGGAGTAAGTTGCGCGCGTCGTTCCTGATGATACGAACCCGCGGATCCTCCATGGGTCTGTGGTTGAAGCGATCGAAGTAATGAGATGCTTCGAGAACGACGGGTTCGATTTCCACCGCCGCGATCTCCTCGAATCGGTGACGAGTTATCGCACCAACCGTGATTCCGCTGCCGTATCCGATAACCAGAGCCTTGCCAGGTCGTTCAACGAGCAGAGCGGGAATGTGGCCCAGCAGGAGCTGGGTATGCAGATCGGCAAGCGACGATGCATCGACCTTTCCGTTGACACTGAGCAGGATCTCGCGATCGACCTCGACAACCATGACGCTCACTGTCAGGCCTTCCTTGTAGAACCGGAGCTCCCCGGCTGTCTCTCCGTCCTGCCCCGCGCTACGCTTCTTCAGTATATTGCTCGGGTGTTGGTACACGCCACTGTTCATTGCGCGCGCGTTCCAGCCTGGTGCGGCAAAGAACAAGATTGCGCCGATTGCCATCAGCGCGACTCCTGCCGATACCCTGCGCCTCAAGGGCCGGCCCAGCGCCCCGGCAGCCACGAGCAGCATGGCCAGCAACAGGTCCAGCAGGATCGCCAGCAGGATGCTGCCCTGTATTCCAATCAACGGGATCAAGAAGAATCCGGCCAAAACCGATCCCGCGATCGTTCCCGCCGTATTGCTCATATAGACGGTCCCCACCGAGCGGCCGAGGCTGGACAGGTGCTCCGAGTAGTGCCTCATGACCAGCGGGAATATCCCTCCGATAAACAAAGTCGGTGGGAGCATGACCACGAACGCAATGACGAACTTGAGAAGAAAGGTCATGCCGGTTTGGCCGCGGACGAACTGGAAAAGCCGTGCGAACAGATACGGCAACTCGTTGAAGAAGAGCATCGTGCCGAAGGCAGCCAACGCGGTTCCCACGAGCAGAACGACCACGCCCGCAACGGCGCGCCGACCCCGAAGCCGATCCGCGACCAGTGAGACGGCCGCAGCACCCGCGGCCAGACCGACGAGAAAGGTGGTCAGCATGATGGTGAAAGCGTAGACACTGCTGCCGATGATGAGGGCCAGCACGCGTGTCCAGGCGACCTCGTAGGTCATCGCAATGAAACCGGTTCCGGCAACCACCCACAGGAGCAGGCGGGACTCGGCCGGGATGGCCACATCTGCCGCCGTCGGCGTGAGTTCCGACGCGGACCTCGTTTCGACGACATCAGCCGGACCGGTGGCAGGCGTTCTCGCCGTCTTTCCGGCCGAAAACGCAAAGACGAGAGCCACGGCGCCGATCGTCATGTTCATCGCGGCGGCAAACGCGATGCTGGTGTCGGTGCCCAGGTATGGGACCAAAAAGAATCCGGTAGAGGCCGTGCCCACCACCGCGCCGAGTGTGTTCAGTGCGTACAACGAGCCCACCGACAAGCCGATCGACTCCTCGCGGCGGGTCACGAACTTGCTCAAGATCGGCAGCGTTCCCCCCATCAAGCTCGTCGGAACGATCAACACCATCAGCACGAAGCAGAAACGTAGAAGACTGAACGTGAGGAACTCCGGCGCGAACGTGCTCCAGATCGCCCGGTACACCGGCACCAGCGCATCGAAGAGAAACGGAACCGCCAGCGCATACAGCCCGATCAGTATCTCGAGCACGCCGTAGAGCTTGAGCGGATCGCCACGGTTGTCGATGATCCGTCCGAAGACGAAGGCGCCCAGGGCGAGCCCACCCATGAAAGCAGTCAGGATCGTGCACACCGCAAACTGAGTCGATCCGAAAATCAGGATGAGCAGCCGGATCCAAACGCCTTCGTAGATGAGGGCCGTCGCTCCCGAAAGGAAAAACAAGAAGAAAACCGCGGCGCGGGACAATCGGTCCTTCTGCCCAGCCGACACGCGTGCCCACGAGATGGTCCTTATGCGGG
>PIVZ01001316.1 GCA_003354045.1 bacterium | reverse complement strand
GTCTCATTCGTTTGGCGGATGAGGCGATGTACGAGGCGAAGGGCCTGGGACGCAACTGCGTCGTGGCGTGCGATCGGGCGGTGGCCGAGCCGTGCAGCGAGGCACAAGTTACCGGCGGGCCCATCCACGCCGGGCCGCCCGAGGATAAACAAGTGGAGATGGCGCGAGAGGCAGCGGACGGCTTGCTCCATGCACTGGCGGGCAAGAGCAAGTGGACGTGGGAGCACTCGTTACGCGTCGGTCGGCTGGCGGGGGACGTGGCGCGACTGATGGGCCTCGGTCATGACGACGTGGAGAGAATCCGGATCGCCGGAGAACTCCATGACATCGGTAAGCTAGGCGTGCCTACGGAAATCCTGGACAAGCCGGCTGGGCTGGAGCCGTGGGAGCGGAGCGTCATCGAACACCATGCGGAGTTGGGAGCGGCGGTCATTCGCAATACCGGCATTCTCGATCGCGAGTGGATGATGGTCCGGTGGTACCACTCCCGCCACGAGTCGTCGAACCAGCGAGAGGATGAGGTGATGCGGATCGGAGCGGCGCTGATAGCGGCGGCGGATGCGTATGATGCCCTGACCTCGGACCGTCCCTATCGGCGCGCGGTAACGCCCGAAGAGGGCATCGCCGAACTACGCAGGTGTGCCGGAAGTCAGTTCGACCCGAAGGTGGTCGAGGCGTTTGCCGAACATGTCGGGGTAGGTCGACCGGCTGCGGGAACGGC
>PIVZ01001315.1 GCA_003354045.1 bacterium | reverse complement strand
CCCCGATATCGACAAGCGCGTCGATCGAGAGGATGTGCGTGTGGTAGGGCTGGTGCAGCGAGTGGACGAAGTCCTCGGGCCGAGTCAGGTCCATCGCCCCGGCGTTCGGCGTGCCGATGACGATCTTCCCGCCCGGCGTCGCCCAGCGACCGAATGACTCGAGCAGCTCGCGCGGGTCTTCGACGTGCTCCAGCACGTCCTGCGAGAACACCACGTCGTATCGATCTTCGAGCACGGAAGCATCATCGAACTCGCCGCCGTAGGCGTCGTATCCGACCGCCCCGCCGTAGCCTTTGGTCTTGAGGAACTGCACGACGTGTCCGCTGCCGCATCCATGGTCGAGGACCTTGCTGCCCTTGGTCATCCCGGCCCGCTTGAGGCGTTGCAGGATCTTCCGGTAGACCGCCTTGGCCCGCCAATCAAACACCAGCTTGTGGAAGGGATAGTCCGAGTAGTAGTGGTCGAGATCGACCTCGTCGCGGGCGTGGATAGAGCGGCACTTACCGCATCGCCAGATGGCGAATTGTTCGGTGCAGTAGGCCCGCACGTTGGATCGTACGAGTGCCATCTCCGGCTCGCCATTGCTGGTCGCCGGCGTGCCACACACGTTACATACTTGTTGATCTGCTGCTGTCTGCGAAATCGCGCGTCCTCCGCCAAGCGCCGTTTTCGGGCCGCCCGAGCGGAGGATTGTAGCTGGTGAGGCCAGAATCGGCTATCC
>PIVZ01001314.1 GCA_003354045.1 bacterium | reverse complement strand
TTGTGGTTGGCCTCACCGGGCTCGCTGCGGCAGACGGCAAAGCACCAATCCGACCAGTGCGCACCCGAGGTCCAGATCTTCTGGCCGTCGAGCACCCATTCATCGCCCTCGAGTACGGCTTTGGTCTGCACGTTAGCCAGATCGGAGCCCGCGTTCGGCTCCGAGTATCCTTGGCACCACAGCTCTTCGGCCTTCACTATAGCCGGGAGGAAACGCTTCTTCTGCTCTTCGGTACCGAAAGCGATAATCGTCGGGCCGAGAAGACCCTCGCCTATATGCCCGAGCTTGCCCGGGCCGCCCGCGCGCGCGTACTCTTCGTGAAAGATTACTTCATGGTTGAGGCTCAAACCGGCGCCGCCGTACTCCTTGGGCCACCCGACGCAGTTCCAGCCGGCTTCGCCGAGCTTGCGCTCCCAGGCCAGACGCTCATCGAACAGTGAATGCTCGTCTCCCGGACCGCCGCGCCCGCGCACGCAGGCAAACTCACCGACGAGGTTGTCGGCCAACCACTGACCGACTTCTTTGCGAAAGCTCTCTTCTTCTTCGCTGAAACGCAGGTCCATGCCCTTCTACTCCTTGCGCCGGCGCCCCGACCACGGTGAGCGGTTGCCCGAAACACCGCTCCCTGCCCAAACCGCGGGGGGTGGGCCGCACGTCCATGAAGCACGGTCGGATCCCGGTCCCTCGCGCGCCCTCCCACTGCAAACAGCTTTCACGAATGG
>PIVZ01001313.1 GCA_003354045.1 bacterium | reverse complement strand
GATCTCGCCCTTCTTCAGCTTCTCCAGTGCCAGACGCTCATCGATGACGATCTGCCACTCGATCTCATCGAAGTTGTAGATACCGAGGTTCTCGGGAGCGTCCTTGGCCCAGTAGTCGTCGCGACGGGTGAGTGTCAGGCTCACATCCTTGAGGATGTTCTCTTCGTGGAGTTCGTACGGGCCACTCCCCGGCACCATCTTGAACTGGAATTCCTCGAGATACTCGCCGCCGGTCATGCCGCCGATGTGGTGGGCGGGGAGGATCGCCATGGAGATGCCAAAGTAGAGGAAGTGACGCCAGTTCTCCTCGGTCGTGGTGACGTGGAAGAGGTACGGGCTCTCGGCCACCGGCTCCTCGAACTTGCTGTAGAGGACGTTGGTGTAGGGATGCAGGATCCCCTCGTCGTTCAGCAGCGCCCAGGTGGCGATCACGTCGTCGGCCGTGAGCGGCACGCCGTCGGACCAGCGCGCCTCGGGGTTGAGGCGGAAGCTGAAGGTCATCTTGTCGTCGGAGATCTTCCAGTGCGTGGCGAGGGCGGGGACGGTCTCGATGGTGTTGGAGTCGAGCGTGAGGAGCGACTCGTAGACGATTCCCGCGATGGCGGTGTTGAAGGTGCTATTGGAGTCCTTCCCTTCAGTCCGCAGGGTGGCGGGGAACTCCGGAATATGCATCCGCAGCTTGCCGCCCTTGACGGCGTTCGGACTGCCGGCGCCCGAGGCCT
>PIVZ01001312.1 GCA_003354045.1 bacterium | reverse complement strand
GACCGCCTGCACCTGACGATCCGCAACATCAGTGGCTCCTGGAACAGCACCGAGGTGACGCTCGAGGAGGCACTCGGCTACGGCGACTACATCTTCACCACCCTGGGGCGCCTCGATGCGCTGCATCCGAACGTCGTCCTCGGCATCTTCATCTGGCAGTACGGTGCCTGCTACGAGCCGGAGAACGGCTGGTGGAACCCTTACAACGAGATCGACGTCGAGTTCAGCCGCTGGAGCAACCCGTCGAGCGACGTGGGCCAGTTCGTTGCTCAACCATACGACTTTCCGGGCAACATCAGTCGCTTCGACGCGACGTTCAGCGAAGGCGAGCTGACCAGCCATGCCTTCAACTGGCTCGCCGATCGGGTCGAGTACCGGAGCTGGCGCGGCGGACCGCAGGATGAATCGCCGGAGAATCTGATTCACACCTGGACCTATACCGGACCGCACATCCCGCGGCCGGAGCAACCGCGCGTGCACCTGAATCTCTGGCAGTTCTTGAGCCCGCCGGACGTCGACCAGGAGGTGGTGTTCGAGGCCTTCACGTTCAATCCGGCATCCGGGCAAGTGAGTGTCTCGGAGCCCGCCACGCAGTCATCTCTAATGACACACCTCTCCGCGGCCCGGCCGAATCCGTTCAATCCGCAGACGACGATCGGCTACAGCGTGCCGCGGGACGGACGGGTCGAGATCACCGTCTTTGACGTGAGCGGGCGCCTGGT
>PIVZ01001311.1 GCA_003354045.1 bacterium | reverse complement strand
ATGGCCGACGACGCCGAAGCTATGCCGATGGCAGAGGCGGCCGGGGCTGCACCGGCTACGGAAGAGCTGGGCAACTAACGTGCTCAAGACCGCTGGCCTTGGGACGCTCATGCGGCTGGGCGCATTTACCAGCTCAGCAACTATCGCGGGCAGACCCGCTACTCCGCGCCCGTGCAAACCGCCGAAGCATGGCTGCGCGAGCAAGAGGACGAGATGTCCTTCGACCACCCAGTGCTGCTCGATTGCCGTGAAATTGGGACGATGCAAGAACTTGCCCCCCCGACTCCCAGCCTCGATGTACTCGCGGCCGCGGCCCTCGACGGTGACCGCCAGGCTGAGGGCACACTGTTCGACCTCCTCCGTGCAAGATTTGACGCCATCGCTAAACGTAGAGTAAGAGACGACGACCGCGAGGATGTCGTCCAGGATGCTCTGCGCATCGTGCACGCCAGGTACGGCGAGCGCCGATCGCAGGGTGCCGTTCTTCCGTGGAGCCTGGTGGTGTTGCGGAACGTGATCGGCAATTACTACCAGGCACACGAGCGGAGGAGCGGCCAGGTCACGTACGACGAGGGGATGCACGGGACCCCGACAGCTTCAGCCCCGGAGAGTCTGCTGGGTCGCCCGGATCTCGCGTACGAATCGGCGGAGACCAGCGAACTGGTTCTATCTGCGATCTCGCAGCTCGGCCGGAGTGATTCGCGTTGCGGTCGTGTCTTTCG
>PIVZ01001310.1 GCA_003354045.1 bacterium | reverse complement strand
CTGTGTGACGACAAAGTGTGCTTGTTTGGCCGCGCGGCGAGCGCGTATTCGGCCTATCTGCTGTGCCGCTGCGCTCTGCGCATGGCCTTGCGGCGCTTGCGCTCGGCCTCTTGACGCTTGCGTTTGCGGCGCACGCTGGGCTTCTCGTAGAAGGCGCGGATCTTCATCTCTTTGAAGACGCCCTCCGCCGCCAGCTTCTTCTTGAGAACGCGCATCGCACGTTCCAGAGAGCCTTCTACCCTTACCTCCATTCAGTTCTCCTCGGCGGCCTGTTCCCCAGGCCAACCGTCTACGCTTGGCGCTACCGCAGCTAACTAGCTAATTTACCGGGAGCCACGTCCACAAGTCAAGCACCGGCGAAGGGGAACGGGCGGCTCCAGGAAGCGCTGGCCGGCTTGGCCGAGTCGAGAAGTGGCGCCCTCGACAGGACTCGAACCTGTGCACCCGGCTTCGGAGGCCGGTGCTCTATCCACCTGAGCTACGAGGGCGTGCGCACCTTCTTGACGCGTTGGCCGGTAAGCAGGGGTATCGCCGACGAGAGAACCTTCGGCGAAAGGCCGGCCCAGGAACGATCTTTACCTCTACCCCCACGAAAGAGGAAGCGTGGTCCCGGCTCGCGGGAGTTCGTGTCAGGGGCTGCCAGGCAACCGGCCGAGCACGGAAAGCATGGCGGTGTGAATCGAGCCGTTGCTTGCCACGATCCGCGGCAACCATGGATCGTAG
>PIVZ01001309.1 GCA_003354045.1 bacterium | reverse complement strand
GCTCTACAGCCCCGACCTGATCTCCGCCCAGGAGGAGTTGCTCCAGGCCATTCGGGTCAGCAAGGAGCTATCCGCAGGCGCAAGCGAGGCGACGCGGAGGAGCGCAGGGGAGACCGTCCGTGCAGTGCGTGAGAAGCTGGCACTGCTCGGTCTGGGGGACGCGCAGGTGCAGGAGGTGGAGGAGAGCGGTCTCGTTGCGGACCACGTTACGATCTATGCGCCTGTCGGCGGAGTCGTCATCCACAAGAACGCAGTCGAGGGAAACTACGTGAGCACGGGCTCGCCCATCTACACGATCGCCGACCTCTCGCGGGTCTGGGCGATGCTCGACGCATACGAGTCCGATTTGCCTATGCTTCGCTACGGGCAGTCGGTGGAGTTCGAGACTCAGGTGCGGCCAGGTGAGCGGTTCACGGGAACCGTGAGTTTCATCGATCCCATTCTCGACGAGAAGACCCGCACGGTGAAGGTGCGGGTGAATCTGGATAACGCCGACGGCCTGCTCAAGCCCGGCATGTTCCTGCGCGGCGTGCTCAAGTCGAGACTCACCGAGGGCGGGGGCGTCTACGGAGACGGTCTCGCCGGCAAGTGGATCAGCCCCATGCACCCTGAGGTCGTGAAGGACGGGCCGGGGGAGTGCGACGTCTGCGGCATGCCGCTCGTTCCGGCCGAATCGCTGGGCTACGTGACTGGGGGCGACTCGGAGTCGGGGCCGCCGCTCGT
>PIVZ01001308.1 GCA_003354045.1 bacterium | reverse complement strand
TCTCGCGTGATCACGATCCAGAAGCTCGCCGACCTGACGGCGGTCCCGCCCTTTGCGGCGAGCGCGCTGCTCGAGCAGAACTACCCGAACCCATTCAACCCGGCCACCTCGATCGGCTTCACGCTGCCGGATGAGGGGCGCGTTCGCCTGGCCGTCTACGACACGGCCGGCCGCCTCGTGGACCTGCTCTACGACGGCCGGATGGCGAGTGGCCACCACTCGCTGAGCTGGGAGCCTGCCGAGGCGTCCTCGGGGGTCTACTTCTACCGGCTCGAGTACGGCGAGGAGACGCTGCTCCGCAAGGCGACCTTTCTCAAGTAATCCTTACCGGCCCTTCCCCGGCCCGTTCTCAGTTGAACGGGTTGGGGTAGGGTGGGTAGAGGCGGAATTCGCTCGGGGGAGTGCCTGGATCGGGCATGCTCCGGAGGACGACTCCCTGGAGAGCCGGCTCTCTCCGATCTTCAACCGCCGGAGCTTGGCGGTCCGCGCCCCGTTCCAGTGGATTCCAGGTCAACTCGTAGACATTCTCTCCCGGACCGACCGCCACTTCGAATGTGCGCGAGATCCCGTGCGGCGGCACCAGCAACGTGACGATCGCGGTGTCCAGGCAGGTGAACGTGCCGAGACTCTCCGACGAGTCGGTGGTGTGAATCAGGGGCGGTGGATCGTAGGTGCTCGGGAAGACCAGCTGATTCCTCCATCGAACGATGCCGTTCTCGTCAGA
>PIVZ01000623.1 GCA_003354045.1 bacterium | reverse complement strand
TCCCCGAGCTCATCCAGGCCGCGGCAACCCCCGAGAACATGGCAAACGAGGTCAAACGCTACATCGATTCCCCCGAGCTTCGCCGCCACGCGGCGGCCGAGCTGGCCGAAATTCGCACCGCGCTCGTGAAGCCGGGAGCGGCGGCCCGTGCGGCGGCTCTGGCGCTGGAGACGATGGCGTGAAGCCGATCGATATCGCAAAGAGGCTCTACGGGTACCTCAGGCCATACATGTGGCCCTACTTCGTGGCCGCGCTGGTCTGCATGGTCCTCTACAGCGCGAGCTCGGGCCTGGTGCCCTACCTGGTAAAGAGCCTGGTGGACGACATCTTCGAGGAGCAGAACCGCGAGATGCTCCGCCTGCTGCCGGGCCTGATCGTCCTCGTCTTCCTGGTGCGCGGCGTCGTGAACTTCGGGCAGGCCTACCTCGGCGAGTACGTCGGCCAGAAGATCGTCTTCGATCTGCGCGAAGAGCTCGAAGCCAAGGTGCAGCACCTGCCGATGAGCTTCTTCGACCAGGCGGCCACCGCCAACGTCGTGGCGCGCATAACCAGCGACGTGCTGCTCGTTCGCCAGGCCCTTACCGACGGCGCCGCGGCGATGATTCGCGATGCGACCACCGTGATCGTGCTGGTCACCGTCACATTCTTTCTCGACCCCGTACTCGCCGCCATCGCCTTCATCGTCATTCCGACGGTGGTGACGCCGCTGCAGGCGCTCTCGCGCAAGATGCGGCGGCTCAGTCACAGCGGACTCGACACACTCGGCTCCCTCTCGGCCCTGCTGCAAGAGACCATACAGGGTAGCCGCGTGGTCAAGGCCTTCGGCATGGCCGACTACGAGAAGCGGCGTTTCCGCGACGAGAACAAACGACTTCTCAAGCTCTACCTGCGCGCGGCCCGCATCAAGGCTTTCACCGCGCCGATGTCGGAAGTGTTCTCGGCCGTCGGTATTGCCGGAGTGCTTTGGTACGGTGGCATGTCGGTGCTCTCCGGCGATCGCACCACGGGCAGTTTCATGGCCCTACTCACTGCCGTCGCTCTCATCTACGAGCCGTTCAAGAAGCTCGTGCGTACGAACAACATAGTGCAGATCGGTCTCGGTGCTGCCGAGCGCGTCTTCTCCATCTTGGACGTCGCCAGCGAGGCCTCCGAGCATCCGGGGCACCTGGCCGTCGATGAATTCGAGGACGCTGTGCGCTTCGAGAAGGTGTCCTTCGCCTACGGCAAGGAGAACGTGCTCCACGACGTAGATTTGCAGATCAACTGCGGCGATGTCGTGGCTTTGGTGGGACCGAGTGGCGGCGGCAAGAGCACTCTTGCCGACTTGATCCCGCGCTTCTATGAGGTCGGCGGCGGCAGGGTAACACTCGACGGGCACGACATCCGCGACATCGAGCTGGCGTCGCTGCGCTCCCTCATATCGGTCGTCACCCAGCAGACTTTTCTTTTCAACGATACGGTTCGCAACAACGTCGCCTACGGTCACATCGAACGCAGCGAGGAAGAGATCGTCGAGGCCGCGCGTGCTGCCAATGCCCATGAGTTCATAGTCGACTTTACAGAGGGCTACGACACGGTGGTGGGCGAGCTCGGCGCGCAACTGTCCGGAGGTCAACGCCAGCGCATCGCGATTGCGCGCGCCCTGCTCAAGGACGCTCCACTGCTGATTCTCGACGAGGCGACCAGCTCGCTCGATGCGGAGTCCGAGCGCCTGGTCCAGTCGGCGATCGAGCGGCTGGTGGTGGGAAGAACCACGCTGGTTATCGCCCACCGTCTCTCGACGATCCGCAAGGCGGACAAGATCGCCGTGGTCGAAGCCGGCCGCATCGCCGATCTAGGCACCCACGAGGACCTGCTCGAGCGCAGCCCGCTCTACCAGAGGCTCTATTCGATGCAGTTTCAGGACGAGGAGACGAGCGGTGGCCAGCCCGTCCGGCCCACATGACCGCCGGGGCCACGGCCTGCGGCGCTACCGGTGGCTGGCCGCAGCCGAGGTCTCCGTCCTGGGGTTCCTTGCGTGGGCCGTACTGAGGCTTCTGCGCGTTACCGTTCGTCTGGAAACCCACGGGACCGAGGAACTCGAGCGCTGCTGGCGCGAAAGACGGCCGGTGCTCATCGCGTTCTGGCACGGGCGTGCGATCATGCTGCCGTTCTTCTACCGTGGCCATTCAGCCTACATCATGAACAGCACCCATCGTGACGGTGAGATCATCACCCGCGCGCTCAACCGTTTCGGCATTCGTACCACGCGCGGCTCTTCTTCGCGCGGCGCAGTGGCCGGTACCCTTGGGCTGCTCAGGGCCTTTCGCGCAGGCAGCGATCTCGCGCTGATTCCCGACGGGCCGCGCGGGCCGGCCGGGGTCGCCAAGGCCGGTGTGGCCGCCATCGCGTTGCAAACCGGGGCGCCTCTGTTCCCGGTCTCGGTGAGCTGCTCGCGTGCCCTGCGCATGACGAGCTGGGATCGCATGATGATACCGCTGCCGGGGGCCAGGGTGGTGGTGGTCGTGGGCGAAGTGATCGAGCCGGCGAGGCTGGCTGGCCCGGGAGCGGCCAGAGACGCAAGGGAGCGGCTGCGGGCGATTCTCGAGGATCGCCTGGAGCAGGTCACGCGCGACGCCGACGGGCTCGCCGGAAGAGAGCGGGAGCAGGTGTGAGTGGCTCGACCGCAGGTTGGACGCCGTTCGGGCGGCTGATGTCGGCCGGCTACTGGCTCATCGGTGCAGTCGTTGCAGGTTTCTTCGGCCTGCGGCGGCTGGTTGCCGGCCGCGATAATGAGTGGGCGCTGGTCTTCGAAGAGAGGCTCGGCCGCTGGCGCCGCCAGGCTGCCAGGGGGCCCGTCGTGTGGATTCACGCGGCCTCCGTGGGCGAGACCATGCTGGCACGGATACTGGCCTCGGCTCTGCGCGAGCGCGCCCCTCGGGCGCATCTGCTGCTCACTTGCAACACAGTGTAGTAGCCTAGGTGCAATGGCAGCCATGTTGAAGCTTTCCG
>PIVZ01001307.1 GCA_003354045.1 bacterium | reverse complement strand
TCGACTCGGATGGTGACGGCGTCTACAACGGTCTCGACAAGTGCCTCGAAACGCCGGCGGGCACCAAGGTGGATCTGAACGGCTGTCCGGAGGTGAAGCAGATCGAGCGCAAGCTGGTGCTGCACAGCATCAACTTCGCCAGTGGCAAGGCGGAAATTCTGCCGATCTCCTATAACTCCCTGGACGACGTGGCGGAGTCCATCGTCGCCTATCCGGAGGTCAAGATGGAGATCCGCGGTTACGCCGACTCGATGGGGGATGCTTCGTTCAACCTCTCCCTCACCCAACAGCGCGCCGAGGCAGTGCGCAGCTATCTCGTGCGCGCCGGCGTCGAAGGCACTCGCCTCCGGGCCCGAGGCTACGGTGAGATGGACCCGGTCGCTCCGAACGAGACGGCCGAGGGTCGCGCCATGAACCGGCGGGTCGAGTTCCACCGGGTCGACTAGGACCCGGCGCGAGCAGCACGACCGTCGTTCAACTCAGACAACGGCGGCGCGGCAATGGCTACGAGCCGGACCCGCGCCGCCGTTTTCTGTTCTGCGTCCGTTGGTTCCGGCGGCGTGGGTCATGGTGACGTCTGCGCCGGAGTGGATTGGATGCCGGAGCGGCGGGCCGCATTGAGGATGGGATCGAGCCAGTTCTCGATGCCGGGCTCCGGCGTCGGATCGACGTGGTGCTGCGGCATGACCATCGAGCCTTCGAGGCGTCGGCCGTCCTGGGCACGAG
>PIVZ01001306.1 GCA_003354045.1 bacterium | reverse complement strand
CCAGCAGCACTTCTACGACACCGACATGCTCGTCATGCTCAAGGGCGAGATCCCCGGATCGGCGAACATCAACGGTCTGCAGGTGAACGGCCGACTGCTCTTCTACGTGATTCCCATCCGCGTAATCGACAGCAGCGATCTCGGCTACCACAAGGAGTACCGCCTCTGGAAGTGGCGTGACCTGACCAACGGCTAGACCCGCCGCTGAAACAAGACTGATTGAATCTCCGCCGCCCTCCGGCTTGACAGTCCGGAGGGCGGCCTTTTACTCTCTGCCACCGCCGTGATGCGAATACGCTCCGGCAACCCGTGCGGCCCAGGTGGGCCATGCAGAGGCGGCTCCGTGTCCCCGAAGAAAAAGAAGCGCTCCGGCGTCTTCATCTGGTTTCTCCTCTCCGCGATCGGGCTCCTCGCCCTGAGCGGCGTGGTGATCGTCTATCAGCACGCCTGGATCGACCTCTGGGACCGCGTGACCGGCAGCGCCGAATTTCCGGCCGAGAGGAACCTCAGCCCCGAATCCCGCCTGGCGGAGGCCATCGTTCTCGGCGCCCGCGAGCTGGGGATCCCGCGCGAGCGGATCGGCAGGAGGGCGGGGGAGGACGGCGTCCCGCACTACGAACTCCGCTGTCCCGAGAGGCTGCACCCCGTCACGGCCAACCGTTGGCTCGGCCGCATCTTTGCGGCGGCGGAGGTGGACATCATCGACTGCGAGGAGAGCGGCCGGCTG
>PIVZ01001305.1 GCA_003354045.1 bacterium | reverse complement strand
CGTTCATCCCCGGCGGCGCCGGCGTTCTCGACGGGGCCCTTGCCGCTACTTTTGCCGGGCTGGGGGTTGCCGTGAAGGACTCCCTGCTGCCGATCTTCCTCTACCGCATGTGCTACTTCGTCTTGCCGGCGCTGCTGGCTCTCGTGCTCACGCGTGGTGCCTTTGCCGACGTCGATCCGGCGGTGGCCGAGGAGGCGCTGTGATACGCCTTCGCAATTTCTTCATCGCCGGCCTGCTGCTGCTGGTGCCGATCGTGGCCACGGTGTGGATTTTGAAGTTCATGCTGGGGGTCCTCGACGACTTCTCCCAGCCCATGCTGCGGCTCTACATCGGCCGCGAAATCCCCGGAGCCGGTGCACTACTCACCGCCGTCCTGATCCTTTTCCTCGGATCGTTCTCGAGCTTCTTCGCGGGCCAACGAATCTTCGAGTGGTTCGAGGACCTGGTCGCCCGGGTTCCCATCGTGCGCGGCGTCTACTCTACGACGAGGCAAGTAGTGCGAGGCTTCTCTTCGAGCGAAGGGATGAACTTCAAGCGCGCCGTCATGGTGCCGCGCGACGAAGGCTGTCTGACCATCGGCTTCGTCACACGGGAGTTCGTCATGAAGGACGGCGACGAAGGCCGGTCGATGACCGCGGTCTACGTACCGACCAATCACCTCTATCTGGGCGATGTGCTCGTCTACCCGACCGAGCTCGTATTGAATCTCGACCTGACGCTCGAGGAG
>PIVZ01000622.1 GCA_003354045.1 bacterium | reverse complement strand
AGATCTGGCTGATGCCATCATCCAGCAGTTTGTGAACAAGAAAGGATTGGCCACGGGTGGCTTCTCACCACGAGGCGAGAGCATCGGAGCCTTCGACAGCCTCTACATAGAATCCGTCATCACCATCTTCATGCTGGCCGCCGGCATAAGTTTCGCCATCCATTTCCGTCTACTGGTCAGGCGGCAGACCAAGCCCCTACTCCGCTCGGGCGAGGTGCGGTTCTATCTGGGCACGTTCACTCTGTTCGCGGCCGCGATCGCCGTGAGCCTGCTGCGATCGGGGACCTACGAGACTCTCGGCGAGGCCGCGCGTGCGTCGATTTTCCAGACCGCGGCCATCATAACGACGACCGGCTACGGCACCGCCGACTTCGACGCCTGGCCCGATTTCTGCCGCTACCTCCTGGTCCTTCTCATGTTCCTCGGAGGCTGCGCGGGCTCCACCGCCGGCGGTGTCAAATTCGTCAGACTTCTCGTGGTCATCAAGCACGCTGCTGCGGAGCTCAAGAAACTGCTGCAACCTTCGCTCGTGCACCCAGTTACCATCGGCGGCCATCCTGTCTCTCAGGCGACGATTCAGGGCATACTCGGATTCTTCCTCCTCTACATAATGACGACCGCGACGGCGACGATGTTGGTGCTTGCCACCGGCGTCGATCTGGTAAGCGGAGTAACGGCCGTCATCGCCGCGATGAACTCGATCGGTCCGGGGCTGGGACTGGTGGGGCCGACCAGCAACTACAGCGCGCTGCCCGAGAGCTGCAAGTGGATCCTGGCGATCTGTATGTTGGTCGGCCGCCTGGAGATATACACGGTGTTCGTACTCTTCACGGCGTACTTCTGGCGGCGCTGAAACACGGGGACAATGAATGGAGAAGCTAGTTTACGTGCTGTGGAAGCGAGAGGAGGATACCTCTGAGGAGTTCAGGGGCAGGATGCTCGGGCCCGTGGCCGAGGCCATCCTCGCCGAAGGCGCCCGTGGGCTATCGATGAACCTAGTGGACGAGTTCGTGGCTCACACCAAGGACGTCCGCATGACCAAGTTCGATCCACCGATGGCCGGTACCGTGTCGTTGTGGCTCGACAGTTCGGACGACCGGGCTCGCTGCGAGCAGGCTTTGGCCGAGGTCACCTCGCGGCGCGCCGGCTATCTGGTCGTCGAGTCAGTCCCCCTGGTGAACACAACTCAGACCGCCCCCCTGGGGGAGCGCACTCCGGGGATAAACGTGGTGGCCTGCATCGAGAGACCAGAGTGGATAAGCCATGAAGAATGGATCGAGCACTGGCATGGGCATCACAAGATCGTCGCCCTCGAGACCCAGAGCACGTTCCTGTACATACGAAACGTCGTGGTGCGTGCCTTGACCGAGGGCGCTCCGCCCTGGGCAGGCATCGTCGAAGAGGGATTCCCCGCCGAAGCGGTGACTGACCCGATGCTCTGGTACTGCGCAGAGGGGTCGCAGGAGAAGATGCAGGCCAACATCGCTCGCATGATGGAAAGCTGCCAGGCCTTCCTCGACATCGATCGGGTCGAGTCCAACTCGATGTCCGAGTACCGAATCAAGGAATTACAGTAGCGACTGCACAGATAGGCAGTCTTGTAGGAACGACTCTCCGATGGCGCCGTGCCCTCGCAAGGACGGTGCCGAGGGGTCATGACATCAAGCAGGAAGACACATGAGCAAGCTCGACGGAAAGGTGGCGGTGATTACAGGCGGGGCAAGCGGCATAGGTGAGGCGACGGTAAAGCTGTTTGTTGACGAAGGCGCACGGGTCGTCATAGCCGACATACAAGACGAGCCGGGGCAAGAGCTGGCACGCTCGCTCGGCGAGGCCGCGATCTATCAACACACGGACGTGACCAGCGAGGACGGTATCCAAGGCGCCGTCGGACGCGCCGTGGCCGACTTCGGCCACCTGGACATAATGTTCAATAATGCCGGCGGGCTGCGCGCCCGTGGCTCCATACTGGAGATCTCGACAGAAGCTTTCGATGCCGCCTTGGCGCTCCTGCTGCGCAGCGTGTTCCTGGGCATGAAACAGGCCGGTATCGTCATGGCCGCGCAAGGTAGCGGAACCATACTGAGCACTTCGAGCGTGGCTGGCATCAGTCCGGGACGGGGACCGCACGTGTATGCTACAGCCAAGGCCGCGGTGATCCATTTGACGAAGTCGGTGGCGCTCGAACTCGGAGAGCACAAGGTGCGCGTGAATTGCATCTGCCCCGGCGGTGTCGCCACCCCCCTGGTATGTGATGCCGCTGGCGTTGGTCTCGAGGCCATGCCTGCGATCCTCGAGGGTCTGAGCCACAACCAACCGCTGGCCCGGGCCTGCCTCCCGGAGGATATCGCTGGTGCAGCGTTGTGGCTGTGTAGCGACGCCGCCGACTACATCACCGGCCAGTCTCTGACCATCGACGGTGGCGAGGCGCTCGGCCCGAGGTGGTTTGAGCAGAAGCTGACGTAGGCGCGTTGACAGGGGCGTTCTGGGCACGAGCCGGCCGGACTACCTCGACCGGGTAGTGTGTGGTAAACCGCGAGAAGGGACGAGCTGTAATGGCCACGACGAAGCATCTCGGAGGTCGCAAAGGCCGTGCGCTCGAGCGTGGCGCCGGCCCGCTTCTTGTCGTGGTTCTCCTGGCCGCTACGTGTTGCAGTGCTGCGCCGGCACTGGCGGGCGGATCGAGCGTCTTCGACGACGCCCGGCAGGCCCCACCTGCCGGCGTCGAGACGGAGGACGCATTCCTGGACCTCCTCGACGTTCTGGAGCAGCAGACGCAGCTGGCCACCAAGACCAAGCTCAACGTAGATCGCGTGCCGGGGATGGTAACCGTCCTTTACGGCGAGGACATGCTCCGGAGAGGAGCTCGTACGGTCTTCGAGGCTCTCGAGCTGGTGCCCGGCCTACAGACTTCCATCTCGGGCTCCGGCACCAGACAGGTGGTGGTGCGCGGAGTCGGCAAGATCTCTCGCTCGGGCAAGGCGAAGGTCTTGATCAACGGCGT
>PIVZ01001304.1 GCA_003354045.1 bacterium | reverse complement strand
AGCGTTCAGGTCGCGCACCAGCGCCTCGTCTTCCTCGGGTGTGGCAGGACGAAACGGCGGGCAATGGGCGAAAGCGACTTCCAGACCGGCATGCTCGCGCGCCAGGCGTTCGAGCAGCATGCGTAGAACTCGCGGCTCCCCGCCGTAAAAGGCCACGGGCAAGCTTTCGTGCTCGGCGGCCTCGAGCAGTAGCGGTGTGAGCGAGGGGCCCCTGACCCGCGTCGCCGTTGCGACTCCCAGGCCTCGGAGCGCCCACACCAGAGGCATACCGTCGGGAGTGATCAGGTCGGCCGAATTGACGGCCGACCGATAGGAGGGGTCGTCGTAACCACACATGACCATGTGAACGTTGGAAACGCAGACAAAGCGAGATTTGCCGGCGCGCGCCCAGCCCACGACCGTAGCAGCGGTCTCCGCGTAGGTCGTGGCGTCGACGCGCTGCCCGAGAACCAGTCGGGCAACCGTCTCTTCGGCCCCGGCCGGGCGACGATTGGACGGCTCCTTCATTCCTTGTTCGAATCCAAGACGGCTCAGTAAGCCCCGTCGCCACGGATCACGACGCCCACGGTCTGAAACAGTATCACGAGGTCCGTCCAGAGAGACCAGTTGCGGACATAGTACTCGTCGAGCTGCTGTCTTTGTTCCATGGTCAAGCGATTGCGTCCGCTCACCTGCCACAAGCCGCTTATCCCTGGCGAAGTCTTCAGTATGGTCGTAAAGACCGCGTCG
>PIVZ01001303.1 GCA_003354045.1 bacterium | reverse complement strand
AGCCAGATTCGTTCGAGCCTCCACCGCGTGTGACCAGGAGGAATCCACCAGCCAACGGTACTGCCCGGCGGCTTCGGCAAGTCGCCCAGCCTGCTCGAGAAGCAGGGCATACTGGAACCGGGCCCGCGCGTAGTCCGGCTTCAACTCGATCGCGCGGGCGTAGTGACCAACGGCGCTCTTAGCCTGCCCGCCGACTTGAAGGGCCTCGGCCAGGTTATAGTGCCCACGCGCATTGGCTGGTTGCTTGGCCACCACGTCCGCCCACATACGTTCAGCACTACCATAGACTCGGTTCCGCGCGATCGTCGCTCCGCCCAACACGACAATCGCCACCACTGCCAGCGCAACACCGGCGCGAAAGCTCGACGCCGATGACCATCCGCCACGACGCGCCATCGCCGAAAGCAACTCATAGCAGCCAAGCACGACCAGCACGACGACCGACGCGAGGGGCAGGTACATCCGGTGCTCGAAGAACAGGTCCTTGACCGGCACGATGCTCGAGGTCGGCGCGAGGATCATGAAGAAGACTGCCATGACGAACCCGAGCCTCGGTCTTCGATACAGCGCCCACGCTGTGGCACCGAGCAGAAACAGCAGAACGAGCCCCGGCAAAGCAACAGATACGGCACCAGCAGCGACCGGCCAATCACGATCAATGCACTGTCCCACCGGAAGCAGAGCCAGCCGGATGTACTCGAGCACCACGCCAGCCTGGCTGACGGCGTA
>PIVZ01000621.1 GCA_003354045.1 bacterium | reverse complement strand
GGCAGCAACCAGGGTGTCGGTGCCAACCCGGACATTGCCGCAGAGTTCAACAGCGACGTTGACGGCGATACCGTCCTTGGCACCACACATTGGTATTACGGCTTCGACAGCACGCCGGGCGGCGACATGGACTTCGTCACCACGGCGCTCCACGAGGTCGGACACGGGCTCGGCTTCCTGACGATGATCGAGAACGATGGAGTAAAGCTCGAAGGATTCGACGACGCCTACATGCTGCACCTCGAGGACCACAGCACCGGCAAGATGTTCCCGGCAATGTCCAATGCTGAGCGCGCTACGGCGATCGTGGACGACGGTGACCTGCACTTCGCAGGCGCCAACGTGGTCGCGGCCAGTGGCGCTCCCGGGGGCTGCGTCCACGCCAGCGGGCACGTCGGCATGTACGCGCCCAATCCTTACCGGCCGGGCTCGTCCACCTCGCACTTCGACACCACGTGCAGCGCCGACGAGCTGATGGAGCCCTTCGACACCGGGGCCAAACAGGACGTGGGGCTGGCGCTGCCCCTCCTCCTGGACCTCGGCTGGAAGCATCCGTGCGAAAACGGGCAGATAGACCCCGGCGAGGTCTGCGACGACGGCAACGACGATGAGGGCGACGGCTGCGACTCCGACTGCCAGGTCGAAGAGTGCTGGAACTGCGACGGAGGCGAGCCAACGACGTGCAACCCGCTGACCGGACCGGTCTGTGATGACGGGCTCACCTGCACCACGGACGATACATGCGATGCAGGCGTGTGCGTCGCTACCTGGAACCCGGTCGATTGTGCACTCGACCACTTCAAGCTCTACAAGGCCAAGTCGGCCAAGAAATCGATCAAGTTCATCGCGCGCCAGGTGAACTTGGTCGACCAGTTCGAGGACAAGGAGACCGACGTGCGCAAACCGGCCTTCCTCGGCAACCCGGTCGACAAGCAGAGCGAAGGGGTCGATGTCCCCGAGATTCACCTCGAGTGCTACAAGATCAAGGACACCAAGACCGATCCCAGGCAGCCCAAGTTCGTCAAACGCCAGGTCGAGACCGGCAACCAGTTCGGCACGGAGACGCTCGAGGTGAGCAAACCTGCCGCGCTCTGCGTGCCCTCGGTCAAGGACGAAGTCGTGCCGCCGGATGAGCTACCGACCCACCAGGTGGACCACTTCAAGTGCTACAAGGCCAAGACGGCCAAGGGGACCGAGAAGTTCGTCCAGCAGCAGGTGCAGCTCGTCGATCAGTTCGAAGACAAGGAGACGGTGGTCAGTAGGCCGGCCATGCTGTGCAACCCGGTAGACAAGGACGGCGAGGGAACACATTTTCTCGACAGCCACCTCGAGTGCTACAAGATCAAGGACCTCAAAACGGAGCCCAAGCAGGCGAAGTTTGAAAAGGCGGACGTCTACGTCGAAAACCAGTTCGGTGAGGAGAAACTGACGGCATCCAAGGCCGCGCTGCTGTGCGTGCCGTCCACGAAGACCGAGCTGTGAAGGGGGTCAAGTCGCGGCTTTCGACTTGACCCCCTCGTTTGACGGCTGGGCATCACGTGCATATGCTCGCTTTTGTGGACGTTCCGGAACACGCCGACGAGCTCGTAGCCGAGGTGCTTTCCACCGGGTGTGCCTGCCTGAGCCTGCGCCAGGCATCGCGCGTGGTGACCCAGATGTACGACGATGCGCTAAGGCCGGCCGGCCTGCGCGCCACCCAGTTCGGCCTGTTGATGGCCGTGCGCGCCGTGGGCCGCATGACGATCTCCGAACTCGCCGATTTTGTGATCATGGATCGCACCACACTGACCCGCAATCTCAGGCCTCTCGAGAAGAACGGCTACCTTCGAGTCGAGCCCGGCGAAGACCGCCGCATGCGCCGCGTATCTCTCACCAGGAAGGGACGCACCGCCTTGGAAAAGGCATTCCCGCTGTGGAAAGAGGTGCAGACGCAGGTCATGGATAAGCTCGGACGCCGCCGCTACGAAAGGCTGCGCTCCGACCTCGGCTTCACCGTCGAAGCATCGCGGCACAGCTAGCTTCCCACTCAGCCCGTGCGGGCTAGCTCGCGGCAAACGTCAGTGTCGTCCCGGCCATATTGAGGACGAAGCTCTCGGGCATCTCCCGTTCGAACATCATGATGGCGTTGCGCCCGGTGCAGTGGGTGGGCACGACGTAGGTCGGCGCCACTTCCTTGATCGCACTCACCGTGGCATCGATCGCGCCTTCGAAGGTCTGGCCGGTCAGGTGAAAGCCGCCCATGACGACGTGGACTTCGTCGATCCCGGTGACCTTCCTCGCGTGTGCCACCGTGTTGACGATTCCCGAGTGGGCGCAGCCGGAGAGAACCACGAGGCCCTTGCCGGCCAGGTGCATGACCAGTGCGCTGTCGTCCTCGATTTCGTCTCGTACCGGCCGACCGCTCTCGTCCTCGTAGAACGCGTTGGGCATCCCCTTCTCGAAGTCGGTCTCGCGGGGGATCTCGCCCAGGAAGAGAACCGTGTCGCCGAGCATCGGGTGCGGTCTTTCAGTCTTTACGACGCGGAAGCCGGCCTTTTCCGCGCCCTCCGTGTCGAGCTGCGGCAGAGTCACCTTGATGCCCGGTAGCGGCTCGACGTGGCGACCCTTCTTGTAGGCGCGAGGATGGACGACCAGGGGAATCCCTTCGCGGCCGATCTTCTCGGCCATGGCCGTAAGTCCACCGAAATGGTCGATGTGCCCGTGCGACAAGGCGGCCTCTTCCACGTCACTCAGATCCAGCAGCAGCGCATCGGCGTTTCGCGCGGCAACGTCGGTGGAGAAGCCGAAATCGAAGATCATCGCCCGCGGTTGGCCGTCGCACACGGTCCGCACCAGCGCCGAAAAGCCGTGCTCTGCGACGATCGAGTTGGAAAGCTCCATGCCCTTTAGCGGCCTGGCGCGCGAGACGACCTCGGTGTTGTCCATGCTCAGCAGGTCGATGTAGTTGTCCTCGAGGGTGATGGTCTCGACGATGTAAATGGCACGTAACGAAGCCTGCATTTCGACCGCCT
>PIVZ01001302.1 GCA_003354045.1 bacterium | reverse complement strand
GCATCATGGGCCTGGTCGACAGCACCTTCAAGTTCGCGGGAACGCTGTCGAGCATGGGGCTCCGCCCCGCCGCCCTCCGGCTCTACGGCGAGTTCAAGGAGGGGAAGCGGGACAGAGGGCCAGAGCATTTGATTTCGACAATGATGAACGCCTCTTTCCTTCTTGGCGCGGCCGTCACCGTCCTGTGCCTCGGTGTGCTGTTCGTTCCCGACCGCTTCCTAGACCCGGTGGCGAAGCAGCTCATTGCGATGGCCGCCGGGGTGATGCTGTTCCGCAACGTCTCGCAGATGATGATGAGCCTGGTCCAGGTACAGGAGAAGGCCAAGCTCCGGTCGGCGGTCATGCTTGCCGAGCGCTACCTGATCCTCGGCTTCACGCTGCTCTTCGCAGCAGTCTTCCGCTGGGGGCTGAAGGGGTTCTTCGGCGGAATTCTGGCAGCAGAAGGTGTGCTGCTCCTCTACTGCACCTGGTATGCGCTCCGGCGCATGAACTGGAAGCCCGGCCTGCCGGACAACAAGATCTTCCGCGAGTCTATCGCCTACGGCCTGCCTCTGCTCGGTCTCAACGTGACCGGATTCATCACCGACTGGGGCGACCGCTTCATCATGAGTTTCTACCGCGAGCCAAGCGAGTTGGGCCTCTACGTCGCCGGCTACACGCTCGCGAACTACGCGAGCCTCTCATTCGTTCCCGCACTGAGCAGCGCCCTGATTCCCGTAACGATGAACG
>PIVZ01001301.1 GCA_003354045.1 bacterium | reverse complement strand
CTCGTCGGCATGAATCCTTCGCGCCAGCTCCAGCCCGTCCATCTCGGGCATCCGCATGTCGAGCAGCGCGATGTCGAATGGATTTCCGGCAGCGTGTGCTTCCCGCATGCACTCAAGGGCTCGCGGTCCGTCGTCCGCCTCGATCGTGCGACAGCCCGCGGCCCCGAGCCAGCGGTCGAGGATCATCCGATTGGTCTGATTGTCATCGACGATGAGCGTGTGCAGATCCTGCAACACCTCCGGCTGTGTCGGCACGACGTCCTGCTGCACCCGGAGTCGCACGGTGAAGCTGAACTCGCTCCCCTTGCCCTCCGTGCTGGTGACCGTGATCGCTCCACCCATCAACTTGGCGAGATGCGCCGAGATGGAGAGACCGAGACCGGTGCCGCCATACCGGCGGGACATGCTCTCGTCGACCTGCGAGAAGCTCTTGAAGAGCCGGTCGAGTCGCTCCTGCGGGATGCCGATGCCGGTGTCGCGGACAATCGTCCGCAGGACGACGGAACTCTCCTCCCCGTCGGTTGCCGGGTCCCCGGCGACCTGGATATCGACCACGACCTCACCCTCATCGGTGAACTTGATCGCATTGCCGGCCAGGTTCAGCATGATCTGCCGCAGGCGAAGTGGATCTCCGAGGAGCAGCGGCGGCACCTCCGGCGCCACGGCACAGATCAGCTCCAGATGCTTGTTCTGCGCCTGCGGCGTGAGGATGGTCCCGACCTCCTCGAT
>PIVZ01001300.1 GCA_003354045.1 bacterium | reverse complement strand
GCGTCATGCGCCTGCGCAGCCAGGTGCGAGTGAACAGGTTGATGTCCGAGCCTCTCGCTTTCACGAGGACAGGGATGTTCAGCAGCTTGCCCAGCTTGACGGCCGCGTAACCGTCGGGGTATGCGTAGTGAGCCAGGATGAACTCGGGCCTCAGCTCCTTCGCCATACGGCGTGCGAGCGGAAGCAGCCCGAGGTAGAGCAGGGGGCCGTAGAGAAAGCGGCAGTAGCGCGGGATGACCAGGTGGCGCGGGTGGTGAATCTCGAGCCCTTCACGCTGCTCGATGCCGGGGGCGGCGTGGTAGGCGTAGCGCCGCTTTGCGCGGAGATTGGGCGGCACCCATGGGAGAGGCGCCATGACCTTCAGGTCATAGTTCTTGCGGAGACGCTGGGTCTCCTGCCAGACAAAGACGCCCCTCGCCGGTTCCACCGGATTGGGAAAGAGATTGGTGAGGACGATTCCTGAACGCATGGGCCTCCAACCACCTGTCGAAAATGCTGTCGCCGTGCATCAGGTCCACTCCTTCTCGAAGAAGTGCCCGGCGTCAGCATTCGACTCGGCGAGCAGGTCGCGGCCCCTGTAGGCGATCCGACGGGGAGCCGCCGCGAACAGCGAACGCAGTTCGCCATTCGGACCGAGAGCGGCGACGGCCAGGGAGGATTCGACCTCCAGCCCGTCCACCCAATCCACCTGCCTCGCAACCCCTTCGCCGCGCCTCCGAAAGCTGACCTTC
>PIVZ01001299.1 GCA_003354045.1 bacterium | reverse complement strand
GGGGCCTCTGAGCAACGTGATCGAATAATCACACCGAAGAGGTTGGCGGCATGGCGGAAGATCAACGCGGCCGTCGCAAAGGCCATCGAAGCAGTCGGTAAGTAGCGCACGGGAGGCGTCGAGTTTCCGGCACACCCCCAAGTCAGGCCGAGCCTCCGTAACCGTGCAGGGCGTGCCGAGGAACCAAGCGGCCTGCAAGCCTCCAACGCGTAGCGCGCACGCGGGAGCCATCGTTGTGTTCGAGTCGGGGCCAAACGGCACGTCTTTCGACCTGCCCTACCCCTATCAGGCCCTTTCAGGGCAAACTGCGGACCACGCAATGGCATGACTTAAGTGCTCGGCAGACTCGAATTGCCGGACGCCCTCGAACAGCAGCTTGCCAGCTGGCGTGCGAACGAGCACTGGTGGACGAGCCACCAGTGGCACCCCGTGTCCGCCAGCGACAGGCCTCGTTCCTCGATCTGACCTACACGCTCGTCGTCTCCCCCATGTCCGGAGGACATGGGCCACCCAGCCTGGTCTCGTACCTCGACCTGCCCTACTCGATGCGCCATCGAATCCGGACAGCCTCAAACTGGTTCGCCCGTGATGCGATGCCGGTCTGGGCATGCGCCACCCCTCCGAGCCCCGAAGGTCCGAAAGACAGCGCTATACTCCCCGAACAAGCAACGAGAACCCAACGGGTTAAGAAATTGGAGTTTGGAATTGACCCAAAACCATAAAAACCACAAA
>PIVZ01000620.1 GCA_003354045.1 bacterium | reverse complement strand
CGAGAGCGGCGAAGACTGTGACGGTAGCGACGATGCCGCATGTCCCGGCCTCTGCGGCGGTGGCTGTGCTTGTCCGGTGACTTGCAAGACCGGCGATCTCTCCTTGAGCCGGCTGGTGGCCGACGAGCGGCGGCTCGTGGTCGCGGCGACCCTGTATACGAACCTCGGCGGCTACGACAACCTCGACCCCAGCGACAATGCCGGCGATGGCTTTCAGATGACGCTGGATGATGGCTCTGATCAGTTTACTGTCGATCTTGCCGGCACTGAGACCGAGTGGGATGCGAAGTCACGTCCGGACAAGGGCAGGTACATCTGGAAAGGGGAGAGGGGAGATCCGAGCGGGCTGAGAGTCATAAAGCTTCTGGACAAGTCCGAGCGGAAGTTCAGGTGGAAGATAAGGGTGAAGGGCAAAGACGTGCCCGGCGCCTCTGCCATCGATACCTCAGTGACCGTCAACACCGAGATGACCATAGACGGCGTCTGTACCGAGGGAGACTACTAGACCGTCGGCGAGGGCTCGTGCACTGCGGACGGCCGATATCCGCGTAGACCGGGTCGGCTAAGCCGTGGATTGAGGGTCGGGTCTCGGATAGCCTTACGGGCTTCATGTCCGACGACACCCGCCGTCTGAACGAAACCGAGGGAGATAGCGCCGCCGTAGCCGCCCCTCATGCGGTGGACGAGACGGTCGATCCCGAGGCCTCACCGGCATTGCCCGCCGCGGGGCTGGCCGCCGGAGCTGCTGTCGAGCCATCGCCGTCGCGGCCGTTTTCGAGGCGCGCCACGACGACCGAGATCTGGTCGCTGTCGTGGCCGGTCATGCTCTCACAGGTGCTCGTCACCGCCGTCGGTCTGATCGACATCGCCATGGTCGGCCGCCTGGGTCCGAAGGCCGTGGCCGCGGTCGGCTACGCCACGCAGTTCTACTTCCTTGCCCAGTCCGCCCTTTTCGCGGTCGGCTTTGCCTGCATAGCGCTGATGGCGCGCGCCATCGGCGGCGGCGACCGCGCGCGCGCGCGCCAGGCGCTGGCCGCTTCTGTGGTTGTGGCCGTGCTCACCGCCATCGCTGTTGCCGTCGTGGTGCTCAGCGCACCGCGTACCGTGCTTGGCTGGCTCAACGCGGAGCCGGCAGTCATCGATCTCACGATTCCCTACCTGCGCTTGATTCTCGGCTCCTCGATCTTGCTGGCGGTATCGATGACGCTAGAGAGCGGCCTGCGGGCCGACAAGGATACCGTCACGCCGATGCGAATAGCCGCGGTGGTGACGGCCGTGAAGATTGGTCTCAATGCTCTGCTGATCTTCGGTCTGTTCGGCGCGCCGCGCCTGGAGCTCGTCGGCGCCGGCTTGGCCACGCTCATCTCGCAGATCGTTGGCGTAACTGCGTTCGTCGTGGTGCTGTCGCGGGCCGGTGCCGACTCGGCTGTGAGGCCCCAACGCGGCGACCTACGACGTGCACGCTCCCTCTTTGGAGAGGTGGTTCGCATAGCGGTGCCGGGTGTCGCCGAACGCGTGATCCTCAACCTGGCTCTTCTCGTCTACTTCGCGATCTTGGGCCGTTACGGCACCGCTGCCGTGGCCGCCTATACGGTCGGTGTGCGCATCTTGGCTTTCTCGTGGATTCCGGGAACCGGCTTCGGAGCCGCCACGGCCACCCTGGTCGGCCAGGCGCTGGGTGCCGACAGAGCGGACGTGGCCGAGCGCACAGGCTGGTTGGCTACACGGATCGCGCTGGTCACGGCGATCGTTCTCGGCTTGCTGTGCGCTGTCGCGCGGGGGCCGCTGGCGCGTATCTTCACCGACGATGCAGCCACCATAGCTGCGCTGGGGCCTTTCATGCTCACGCTGGCGCTGGCCCAGCCGATGTTACAGACGCACTTCACACTGGGCGGAGCGCACCGCGGCGCCGGCGACACCTGGACGCCGCTCATAGCGGCAGCGGTAGGCACCTGGGGTTTCCGGGTCCCCTTGGCCCTGTTGTTCTCGCGTGTGCTCGATGCCGGCTTGGTATGGGTGTGGGCGGCGCTGGTTGTGGACCACTTCGTCCGCAGCGTGTGGCTGGCGCTGGCCTTCCGCCGCGGCCGCTGGCGCCACGCCGTTCGTGGCCCCGGCAAGGTCGCCCCGGCAGGCTAGGCTCCGTGGAGGGCGATTACATATAAAACAGGGACTTGGCGCGTTTTCTTCGGGTATGCCTCGAAGACTAATCGGGCTCGGGCGTTGCCCGCTTCGAGGGGTAGAGCGCGGCGATGGCGTCGGCAATTGCCACGATGTCGTCCTCCGTGATGCCGGGTGTACGTAGCTGCGTGCGGACCGCTTTTCGTGCGGCCTCCTGCTCTACGGTTCGGCCGAGACGCACGATGAGGCGGGCTATCTTGTCGCCCACACGCTCTAGTGCGGGTCGAAGCTCGGTATCGAGGTCGGGCAGCCTCCCGCGAGCGCGGGGCTTCGAGCGGTCATCCGGGACGGTTTGCTGGATGCGCTTGGCGGCCTCGATCTGGGCTCTGAAAAGCCGGCGCACCGCCTCTTCGTCGGGCGCATTCTCGCCTCTTGCCTGCCGCTGCACACTTGCGACCGCGGCTGCGATGACTACCCTCTCGCGCTCGGGCACTTCGAGCGGCAAGCCGTCGGCGTGTTTCACGCGTGCGATCAAGGGCATCAACGCCAGCCGCTCGTCCATCGAGACCAGCAGGGCTTTGAGCGGCGCTGCTACCGGCCGCGCGGCCTTGCTCTGGAACCAACGAAGTCGCAGCTTCATCAAAGTTGCGTCGGCTTCCCGCTCGACGATCCAGGCGTCCATGTCGGCGGCCAGCTCGGGTCGGTCGGCGCGCACTAGATAGGCCTTGTAGTCGTGGGTGAACGGCCCGAGCTCGACGAGCTCTGCGTCCTCCTTGCGCCACTGCGGTGCCTCGATGCTGTCGCTCACGATGCCGTCGAAGGATCGATCGAGGACGGCCATACGCACGGCTTCGTTATCGGCAAGTGCGACCAGATTGGCGTTTGGAAAGCGTGCGCGGGCGGT
>PIVZ01001298.1 GCA_003354045.1 bacterium | reverse complement strand
GGATTACAGTACTCCGATTACGCCGTACTCATGACGCTGAGGTTCTCGGGAGCGCTCTCGCCCAAGAATCTCAATCGCGTTCTGGCGATCTCGACGGGCGGGCTCACCAAGACCATCGACCGTTTGCAGAAGGCCAAGCTGGTTCGCCGCGGTCCGGACCCTGACGACGGGCGCGGGGTCCTCGTCGCGCTCACCAAGAAGGGGGAGAGCAAAACCGCGCGCATCTTCACGGAGGACCTCCAGGCCCACGACGCGCTATTCGGCAATCTCAGCGGTTCCGGGCGCAAGCGTATCGCCTCAGCACTCCGTGACCTCCTCGACGCCTTCGACGCCTCGGCCGCCGGCGTCTGAGAAGTCCCGCTCTTCAGTCTTCCGTAACCGCGGAAAGGGAGGCGAGTCTCTCTGTTTCCAAAGCTGGCTTGGCTATCACGGCTCGGCTAGCGGCCGCGAGTATCGGTGCCGTGCTTGGGGTGGCGCGGGCCGTAAAGCAGGCCGGTGGTTTCGCTGAACACCATGATGGCGTTGGCGCGGCGGGCAAGCCCGTGGGCTGCGTCGGCCGTTGACTCGATCACCTGTTCGACGACGGCGGCGATGAGGTCCACGAAGATATCGCCGGATCCACCCGAGCCTTCGCTGGCCTCGGCCTTCCCCGTCCACAGAACGGCGCCCGTGGCCACGTCCACCAGGCGCGCGCGGGCCTTGACGACGGTCGTCGAGCTGATGATCTGGTAC
>PIVZ01001297.1 GCA_003354045.1 bacterium | reverse complement strand
CCGGCCTTCCTCGCCACCCCGGTTGCCAGGCCTTCCTCGCTACACCAGTTGCTAGGCCTTCCTCGCCACGCAGATCTGCTCGCCCGGATAGATCGCGCCGAATGGGCGGCGGTCATAGTCGGCATAGACTTGCTCGAGCGCGAGACCGGCACGGTGAAACAGGTGCTCGATCTCGTAGCGGAAGAAGTAGCGCATGCGAAACCGGTGCATGAGGCGTTCCTGGCGACCGTCGGGGTGCGTCACGTGGTAGATCAGCTCGACGAGCCGATGCTGCTCCAGATAGTCGTTGGCGACGATGCGGACGTTGCGGGAGACGCGCCGCCCGTCCGGCAGCAGCTTCTCCGGCAGCTCGACCGATTCTTCCAGCTTCGATTGATCGGCGAGATGTTCGATCATCGGGAAGAAGACATCCAGCACGAAGCGACCGGCATCGGCCAGATGGTGTCGTACGCTGCGCAGGCAGGCGAGCTGATCCTCGACCGTGATCAGGTGCTGGAACGAGCGGAAGGGTGTCGTGATGAGGGAGAACGTCCGTCCCAGATCCAGGGTGCGCATGTCGAGCTGTTGCAACTCGACCCGCTCCTGCACATCGGTGGCCTCCGCCTCGAGCTTCCGCCGGCAGATCGATAGCATGGCCGCTGAGGAGTCGACGCCGACGATCGTGTGACCGGCTCGTGCCGTCGGGAGCAGGATGCGACCGGTACCGCAGCCGAGTTCCAGGACCGAGCCGGCG
>PIVZ01001296.1 GCA_003354045.1 bacterium | reverse complement strand
CACGGCGAGCGGCAGGACGTAGGGATTCTCGAACTTCTCGCCGAGCTTGCGCGCGAGCAGGTGTGGAAGGTGACCGCCGTCGGGAATCTGCCGGGCATGCATTGTGGAGTCGCCGAGGATGCAAACGACCACGTCGGCCTCTGCGGCCTCCGAGAGCGGCGCTGCGCGGAAGCCTTGGGCATTGTAGCTTACGGTTCCGTCGCCGTAGCAGGGGTCGTGCTTCTCGAAGCTGAAAGATGCAGGGGCGGTCCAGCCGTAGCTGTCATGGAGACGGCTGCCGAGTGAAGGCGTCGCAACGTAAACGGCACCATCGTAATACCAGCTCTTGATGGCGCGCAGGCCGTACTCGAGAGTGACGAGCGAAAGGACGGCAACGACGGTCGCGGCGGCCAGGCCGGGGAGCCTACGCTTGGTCAAAACTTTCGCCTCCAACGCGCACATTGCCAGCGAGGACCATTGATCGGCGCGCTCAACAGAGCAAGCGGCGCGCCTGTGCGAGATGCTGCCGGCTATCGCCGGCTTTTCACGGCGTCTGAGCTTCGGCGCTCGTCAGGTAGCCGAGACCGTCGCGTCGTTCTCACCGGCGTCGATGCTGCGTTGGCCCATCAAGTTGAGCTTGAAGCGGCGGATCACGTCAGGCTCGATCTTTCGCCCGGCGCCGGCCTCGAAAGAGAGCGCGTCCTCCGGACACTGGACTATGCCGGCTCCACATCGTATGCAGCGCGCCTCCTGG
>PIVZ01001295.1 GCA_003354045.1 bacterium | reverse complement strand
CCAACTTGGGCCTCAAGAAAACCTGGTTGTCGGCCTGTGTGCCCCGTGTCGCCCATGACCCACGTTACTCCATGGTATTGGCGCCCCTCGGGGGTTCCCTCCATATGAGGCGTCCCTTCCAGAGGAGGAATGCCCGCCAAATACCCGTTGACAAACTCGGTCATGATGTTCTCCCAATCATCTGACGTGTAGGCAATGTAGGCCGGATTCTCCGTGGTGAAGTGCTCCTGCAGGCTGATTTTGCGCAGCTCCTCGTAAGTGTAGCCGGCAGCCAGGGCGCCAAACACGGTGTTGGCGAGGCTCGTCAGGTTCGCACCGTACCAGTTATCGCCAGGTAGGCGTCCGACTTTTGTCTCGTTAGCGCGGTTCGCCGCATCGATGCCCGAGCCCAAGACTCCGTCGTTCTCATCGGCCAGAACAAACAGGCCGCCATGTGCCAATTCGAGCAAGGCACAGAGCATCTTTGGATTGTGCAGCAGCTGGGCCTTCTTCGCACGCCACAGTTCATTCGCCAGGGCTCGCTCAAGACCCCTGCGACCTCGGACGCACGTGCGCACGTAGCACATGTACATAGCGATGGCCTGCTCGGCCGAGTCGGGCTGGTGGTGGCACCGCGCCACGAACTGCAGAAACGTAACGTCCGATTCCGGCAGCGGCAGCGTCGTCGTCAGGTAGAATAGGACCGCCTGCTGGGGGTTCGAGTGGACGATCTCGTCAAGGGCGAAGCTCTGGGG
>PIVZ01001294.1 GCA_003354045.1 bacterium | reverse complement strand
TAGAAGCCGCAGCAGAGGGTGAGCTCGCGGGTGCCACACATCAGTGCCCACTAGTGCCAGGCATGAAAAAGTTGGAGTGTTTGCGTAGTCTCCTGCAGCGCTCGGGAAAAGCCCGGATGACGCGAGCAACTGCTCGGTCAATCTGTGCGGCGTCGGATGGAGGACCCGAACCTCGCTCGGGAGCCCGACGAGTCCGGCAACGCACTGGCGGAGGCGGCGAAAGCTCGGTGAAATGGCCCTTCTTCACGACGCCGTCCACGACCTGACCCAGGTCCTCGGATCCGCTACACTGAGTGCCGGGATGCTCAAAGGAATCGGAGCGAGCCCTGACCAGAAAAAAGCCAACCGTTCGCCAAGCCTTGCGTAGCACCGGCACCTGGAGGAAGACCATGCAAAAAAGAGCATCAATTGTCACCGTCACCCTGAGTCTCGCCCTGGCGCTGCCGGCCATGGCGAAAACGCCGGGAGTGCGCCTAGACAACGGCGAGCTCAGGATCCGCTGCAGGGACCGGGGCAGCACGGCCAAGGTCAGAGCAGAGGACGGCAAGATCCGGGTCTACGAGTGGGAGGCCGATTCGCCCCTGAAGGAGTACGACGAGGGCGATGTCGATTATATCTTATTGGAGGTTAACGGCCGAAAAGACAAGTTCCGGAACTACACCGACCTTAGGGTCACCGCCTATGGTCGCGGTGGCAACGACGAGATCTGGGGCGGCAGCGGCGATGACCACCTCG
>PIVZ01001293.1 GCA_003354045.1 bacterium | reverse complement strand
GCCCGCCGGCTGGTACTCGGTGACCAGCTTGAACGGCACGCCGCCCTCGGACTTCGCCGGCCGCTCCGGCCGATGCGGCACCCAGGCCTCGCCGTTCTTGTGCAGCGGATTGCCGGACTCAATCAGATCCGACAGTGCCTGAACCGTCGCCGTCGCCCCTGTGTCGCCGGTGAGTTCCGGGAGCGCGTTGCGCGACTTTTTCTTTTTGCCCTCTTTGACATGTTTTTCGAGCTTTTCAGCCTCCTCAAGGCTGATATCAAGCCCCGCCACCGGGTTCAGCCCGCCGGCGGCCCGTTCCCGCGCCGTATCCGCAGTACCAATGGAGGTGCCGCGCGCCGAGCGGGTAGATTTCTCTTTTGCGAGCTTTTTCGCGGGCGCCTTCTTGGCCTTTGTTTTCTTAGCGCTCACGGCTGAGCGCTCGCCTTGCTCGCTAGCCTCCGAGGGGACGGGCTGACCGCCCGGCGCCCGGTCGGGCTTGCCTTCGCTACGCTCCGAAGTCTTCTCCGCCTCCTCGGCGATCTCCTGCGCCCAGTCGGAAATCGAGCCACTCAGGGGTGCGCCTTCGAACGGCACTAGCGGTGCTTCGCCGAAGCCGTTTGGGGCATCAGGGGAGGATTTATCGGGGGGGGATTTTCTGTCGCTGGCCATGGCCGCAATATGGTCTGAGTCAGCGTCGGAATAAAGGGGCAGGCATGGCTCTCTCGCACCGGCCTCCTGACAAGGGTATGGCAGGAG
>PIVZ01001292.1 GCA_003354045.1 bacterium | reverse complement strand
AATCAGGCGACAGCGGTAGGACCTGAAAGTCGGCCAAGGTCTCCGCGAGCTTCTTCTCCACGGCGGCCCGCTTCTCGGCGGGAGAGTTGGCGAGGCCATACTCGAGCTCATAGAGCGTGATGACGGAGACGAAGACTTCGTCCGAGGTGTCCAGAGAGGCGAGCTGAGAGCAGATTGCCGGATGATCTGGTGCGGTCTTGTCGTAGAAGTCCGTGACGACATTGGAGTCGAGGAGATACCGCATAGCTATCGGTCGTGGTTGAACTCGAAATTCTCCCTGAGCTCCCTCATGTCCTTCTTCAAACGTTCCGAGTAGCCGTCCAGGTGGACGGGGTCCTCTTCAACGCGGCGGACGATGCGCGCCCACTTCGAAGGAGCGGCCTTTGGAGCCTTCTCCTCGTCGAGGAGATCCCGGGCAGAGCCGAACCGGACGCGGCCGGCTTCAATATCCTGCAATGACGCGGCAACTCTCGCCTCGTCGTCCTCGCTCTCCTTTCGGAACAGCCGGATCGCCCGCCGCATCAACTCGGCCATCGAGACCTGCTCCTCCCGGGCTTTCTGGCCGAGCCAGGCTTTGTCTTCTGTTTCGAGACTGAGAGCGGTGCGAACCATGATACCTCCTTGCGCGAGATCACCCGTGCCACGACGATACCACGTCATCGGCCAGCTGCCGTCAGAAGACGGCAGGCACAGCCTGCCCTACAAGAGTCCCCAAAAGCGCCGCCGGAACCCGGC
>PIVZ01001291.1 GCA_003354045.1 bacterium | reverse complement strand
GACGATGTTCGGGTGGCGCAGTTGCGCCGCGGCCCGGGCCTCGCGCAGGAACTGCTGTGTTTCAGCGGCCGTGAGCTGGCCCTTGCGAGGGATCTTCAGGGCCACTGTCCGGTCCAGTTCGTTGTCCCGCGCCTTCCACACCGTTCCAAACGCGCCGACGCCGAGGTGCTCGATCGTCTCGAAATGGCCGATGGTTCTCATTGTCGGCGTCGTGTAGGTGTTGTCGTCGTCCACGAAACTGAATCGGCTGCCGCAGGCGCTGCAGGCAATGTCCGTCAGTGGGGTGTCGACAACGATCTCGACGGGGTTGTGGCAGTGTGGGCAGCGGATGTGCAGGCCCGCAGCCTCAAGCGTCTCGGCGTCGCCGTCATGGGGATTCCCGCCCTCGGCTTTTCCCCAGGCCGCCTCGACAATCCCCAGCTTTCGCAACTCGTTGGCCAGGTCCGGCATAAGATCGGGGTGGGCGTCGATGATCGACTGGTCGGAGACCGTCTCCCCAGCCGCTCGCCGGCGCAGGCAGTCGGCAATCACCTCCAGAATCGGCCCAGAGCTGCCGTCAGGTATGGTTTCGTCGAGATCGCCGTCTCGTGCCATAATCGGTCTCCAACAGGTCTTGTTCGAACTCGTCCAGGGATGCAGATGGTCAGGCGCCTACCGGCGTAGGCCGCGGTATTCTATGGTTTATCAGGTGCCGGAGTTTCTTCTTCCGACGCGTTAGAGTCCTTCTCAGGCGGCT
>PIVZ01000619.1 GCA_003354045.1 bacterium | reverse complement strand
CGGGTAGCCGGCATCATCGAGCCGGCTCGGGCAGTGGTTCATGACTGCGCGGCGCACCGAGGCCCGCGTTCTCGCGATTTCCTTGTCTATGGCTGCGAGCCCGGTGCTCGGCCGGCCTGAGCGGGGCGGCAGCGCGGGCGCCCAGCAGTCGTAGGTATCCGAGAACGATCCGTCTTCCTCGAGGCCGTTATCGAGGAAGCACTCGGCTCGGGGCCTTACGAGCTTCTTGTAGGCGTGCGGCAGGGTGCGGCCGATCTTCTTGCGGCACGCGAGCTCGGGCGCACGCACGACACGCTCGACGGGGTTGAAGCGCAGCCCGAAGAGCGTCTTCGATGCCGCCGAGGCGAGCTCGGTCAGGCAGGCGTCGATCTCGTCCCAGTCGTTGCTGGCCGGCCGGCACAGCTCATCGAGGCCGTGCTCTTGCGGGGTTCCGCTGTTGCGCAGCCGCGTGTATCCATTCCTGAAGGTAGTGAGGGCGGTGAGCAGCTTGGCATCGACGCCCGGGCTGCCGCTGCCGTTGCCGCCAAGCTCGACGGGATCCTCTCCGCACTCGATCGACCAGCGCCGTCCCCCCTTCTCGATGCGGCGGCCGCAGAGGTTGCGGACCTTGAAGGCGGCGGCGACAACGTTCCAGATGTTCCTGGTGGTGTTCATCCGGCTCTGCAATGGCTTGATCGCCGCCTCGGAGGGGGCGGCTCCGGTGAGCATGACGGCAGCAGAGAGGGCGGCCATCGTCACCATGGTACGAGCGTTGCTGTAGGGGCGCTTCATGATGTCTCGTGCGGCCGTGTCGGCAAGGGCCGTCGGCTCGACGCGTCCCGGGCATCCGCGGGAGTTTCGCGTCAGCCTCCTAACCCCACGAGTCTAACAGCAGTCGGGACCGCAACGAAAGCCGTCTTCGTGGCGCCAGCCTGCGCCAGCTGCTAACAGTCAGGAGTCTGCTTGTGCGCGCCGTCGCGCGAATTGACCGGAGGAAGAACGTCACCATGCCCGAGCTACACGAGTTGTCGATCAGCGAGCTGAGCCGCGCGGTTCACGCCCGCAAGGTGTCACCGGTGGATGTGGTCGAGGCCTGCCTCGCACGCGTTGAGGCCTTCAATGGGCAGGTGAACGCCTTCGTCCATCTTTGCCCGGATTCGGCCCGCGACGAGGCCAGGCGGCAGGAACGAGAGATCGCCGGCGGTGGCGACCCGGGGCCCTTGGCCGGGGTACCGCTCGGCGTCAAGGACCTCGAGGACGTCGCCGGTTTGCCGACTACTTTCGGCTCGGTGCCGTTCAAGGATCATGTGGCCGAGCGCGATTCCATCCAGGTGGAGAGGCTGCGGGCGGCCGGCGCCATAGTGCTCGGCAAGACCAACACGCCGGAGTTCGGCTACACGGGCTTTACCAAGAACCGCATCTTCGGCGTCACGCGAAACCCATGGAATCTGGAGAAGACCCCCGGCGGCTCGAGTGGGGGCTCCTCTGCCGCCATCGCCGCGCGCATGGTGCCGATGGTGACGGCCTCCGACGGCGGGGGCTCGGTGCGCATTCCCGCCTGTTACGTGGGTGCCTTCGGGCTGAAGCCGACCTTCGGGCGCATCCCCGGCGGCCCGGAGCCGCATCGCATGCTGCGCTGGGTGGACACGGTTCACAACGGACCGCTCACCCGCACGGTGGAAGACGCTGCGCTCTTTCTCGACGTGACTTCCGGATACCATCCCGCCGACCCGTGCTCGCTGCCGGCGCCGGCCACCTCCTACAGGGATGCGATAGCCGGCGAGCTCGCTCCCCTGCGCATAGCGCTCAGCCCCGGCCTCGGCTATGCGCGTGCCGAGAGCCAGGTGTTGCGCGAGGTGCGCAGTGCCGCGGCGGTCTTCGAAGGGCTCGGGCACGGAGTGGAAGAGATAGATACGGTCTTTCCCGATCTCGGCCGCGCGTGGGCCTACGCCTGTGGTGCGGAGCTGTATGCCGAGCTGGCTGCCGAAGTCGCGGGCCGCGAAAGCGAGCTCGGGCGTGGGTTCTGGGGTGGGACCGAGAGCGCCAGCCATCTCACCCCTCTCGAGATGGGCGACATCCAGCGCGAGCGCTACGAGCTCAACGAGGCGCTGTGGGAGCTCTTCGACCGCTTCGATCTGCTGCTGACGCCGACCCTGCCGACGGCGGCGTTTGCCGCGGGCGGCCCGCCGCCACCCACAATCGACGGCCACCCGCTGGAGTCGCCGCTACACGCGGTGGCTTTTACCTATCCGTTCAACTTCTCGGGGCACCCTGCTGCAAACGTGCGTGCGGGGTTCAACGACGAGGGGCTGCCGGTGGGGCTTCAGATAGTCGCTGCTCGGCACCGCGACGACCTGGTCCTGCAGGCGGCGCGAGCCTTCGAAAAAGAGCAGCCGATGGACGGCTGGCCCGAGCTGTAACCGCCTAGGCGCCGATGCCGAGGCGCTTGGCAAGCGCCTCTCTCTGCCGTGAGATCTCGGCGGGTAGCCGGTCGCCGAACTTGTCGAAGAACTCCTTCTGGCTCTCCAGCTCGGGGATCCAGTCCTCCGGATTTACCTCGAGGAGGCCGGCCAGTACCTCGGGGGTGACCTCCTCTTCGATTCCTCTCATGTCGAGCGCGTCGGCAGTGGGCACGTAGCCGATCGGCGTCTCTTCGGCACCCGCGCTACCCTCGCAGCGCTCAAGGATCCAACGCAGCACGCGCACGTTATCGCCGAAGCCCGGCCAGATGAACTTGCCGTCATCGTCGGTACGGAACCAGTTGACGTGGAAGATCTTCGGCATCTTGTCGGAGCGCGTGCCCATCTCGAGCCAGTGGGCGAAATAGTCGCCCATGTTGTAGCCACAGAATGGAATCATCGCGAAGGGGTCGCGGCGGATCACGCCGGTCTTTTGGTCCTGCGCCGCCGCAGTCGTCTCCGAGGCTGCCGAGGCGCCGACGAACACACCATGATTCCAATCGAAGGACTGGAAGACCAACGGTGCGGTTCTGGCTCGACGACCGCCGAAGATGAAGGCCGAGACGGGCACACCCGGCGGATTCTCCCACTCAGGCGAGAT
>PIVZ01001290.1 GCA_003354045.1 bacterium | reverse complement strand
CCCCCAAAACCGCGGCAGGGCTCATGGCGGCGAGGCACACGCTCAGCCTCCAATACTTCGTCCATACAGCTTTCATCTGCGTCCTCCCGATTAGCGCCCGAGTGATCGAGCAGGTCCCTCTCCAGACCGACTTTCCAAAACCGCAGCTGCGCGCCTCCAGCGCCCGTGCATCAGAATGCCCGAGCGGCAAGCAGCGGCGACCGGCAGATGCGCGCCGTGAGTGCGCGCGCCAACCAGCATTCCTTACATCCGTCTATTGAACGTGTGTGCGGAGGGAACCCGCGATCCGGCCATCCCCTCGGGGCCGCCAGACCGGCGGCCATGGAGAGACACTACAAAAAAATTCCCCGGCTCCGAACCCCATCTTAACGCCTCGCCCCGAAACGGTCCAGCAAAACGTGTTGGCAGGCACGACCCTACGAAGCCGACGAGGCGCCAGGAATCGCGTGCCGCCGACCAAATCCACCGTGTGCGGCACTATTCCAGATACACTCTACCTCTCGATATGACCGATTTTGCGCGTATGATCGGGCGCAAATCGGACCATTACCAAGGTGTAAGGATATCTCTAATCCGACAGAGGGAGTTCAATGGCGAAACGAGTCCTGATCGTACTGGTACTGGCGGCGGTGGCTATGGCCTTCAAGTTATCTCAGCGTGGCGACGCGTCGGACGACGTGCTCAACGAGATCAAGGCGCTTATCGAGGACCTCGACGTCTACGCCGAGAATTCCGA
>PIVZ01001289.1 GCA_003354045.1 bacterium | reverse complement strand
TGTCGCCGTCTGCATACACCTTGCCCAGAGCTCCCTTTGCCATAGAAATTTCTCCGTACGACTCTCCGGCACCCGGCTTGGCCAGTGCGAGGACGAGGTTACGTGCAAGATCTCCCAGGAACGCGGGGTGAAGCGTGCGTAGGAAAATCTCGCGGTAAGGGGCGCTGCCCGTGAACATGTCCCACAGCACCGTGCTCATGTGTCTGCGGCCGCCTTCTCGGCGTTGCTCCCCCGCCGTCATTCGTAGGACGGTCTGGCGGGCGAAGCGCTTCCTCTGAATGAGCCGCGTCACACCGAAGATCACCTTGCCGATGCTGTTGTCGTTGGCGATCTTCTTGCATGCCGGCCAGTAGTTCTTCTCGAAGTCGGAGGCGGATATGCCTGCGAAGATGGCGGTCGTTGCCGCTGCCTTGGCGGTTCGATAGGCGGCACCGATTCCGTCCTTGTAGAGTCTGGTCACGCCGCAGTCGCCTATGAACACGAGGCGGTCGCCGTAGGGGTGGACGGCGGGCGTCAGGCTTATACGTGGCGAGCACTTGCACGACTCTTGGTCTGCGCGCCAACCCGCCGGGAAACAGCTCTTGACTTCCGGCGCGTTGAGGAAGGAGTCTACGAGTTCGCTGTCTATGTCATCTCCGAGCAGACACACCGTCGCGTAGTCGCCCTTGGGAATGATCGCCGCGAACTCGAGGCGGGGAACATCGAGCAGGAACACGTGCATCGAGCTTCCCATGCAC
>PIVZ01001288.1 GCA_003354045.1 bacterium | reverse complement strand
AGCTCATCGATCTGCGCAAGCACCGGCTGCCAGCGCTCCAGGGCCTCGGCTGTGGCGATATCGCCGACGTGGAGCAACTCGGCGGCAATGCGCCCCCAGTTGGCGTAGCTGCGGGCGCTAGCTGCTCGAATCCGCTCTTCGCTCCAGTCGGGGAAGGCAAGGCGGAGATTTCGCCCGACCACCGAGCGGCGCCGGTAGTCGAGGCGCCCCACCAGCCGGCCGAGCGTTTCCAGGAAGCCGCGCACCATCGATAGCGGAAGCGCCTGCAAGAGGAGCTTGACGGCCAAGAATGCCGCGTAGACAAGACCGTCGGTAAGGCGGCTCATAGGGGGGGACTTTAGCCCGCACAGGCCACCAAGCAATCCACCGCGAGCGGATCAGACCCCGGCAATCCGTCCCGTTCTGCCATCTTGAGCGCGTATTGCTTGCCTGTTAAAGCTCTGAGCCATGGACACCCACCGCGACCGCCCATGGATCATTCGTACCTACTCCGGCCACAGCTCGGCCAAAGCCTCGAACGAGCTCTACCGTAAGAACCTGGCCAAGGGCCAGACCGGGCTCAGCGTTGCCTTCGATCTGCCGACCCAGACCGGCTACGACTCCGACCACCCTCTGGCAACCGGAGAGGTCGGCAAGGTCGGCGTCCCCGTCGATGGTATCGCCGACATGGAGACCCTGTTCGAGGGTATTCCGCTCGACCGGATGAACACCTCGATGACGATCAACGCGACGGCAGCC
>PIVZ01001287.1 GCA_003354045.1 bacterium | reverse complement strand
GAAGTGCCTGCTCTGGCGATACCCGGTGAAGATGTTGGAGTGGCACTCGGCGCACGTGTCCGGGATGTTCCGGAAGTTCACGGCGCTGGTCGGTGAGGCCGCCCCCATCTCGTCGGTGCCATGGGCAGCCTCTTGAGTCACCGCCGAGGGGTTTCCGCCATGGCAGTCAGAGCAGGCCACCTCCTCCTGGTTGTGGACGGACAGGTGCCAGTTCGCGAAGTAGTTGTAGAGCTTCCTGTTCTGCACGAGGAACTTCGGGTCCCCGTGACAGGTCACACAAGAGTCCTGCACGGCCTCGGCAGCGGCCTCCACCTTCCCTGCCGGCACCTTCTCAGCCGGTGGCGCATCCTCTGCGAAAAGGGGCGCGCTCGTCGCCAGGGTCACCCCGAGCAGAAAGAGCCCCAGAATCCTTGGTATCGCGTTTCTCATGATCGTCTTGGTTCGCCTGGTCGAGCTCGGCGCGCACGACATCACGACGTTTGCAGTCAAGTACTGTGCCGACTTGCAACCCGACGGTAGCGAGGACTCGGATTCCGGTGAGAAGTCGTGGGGTGAACCGGTAGTGAGGACCGGCTCTGGCGATGATCGCGTTACAAGGGGGTGACGCCTCGCCGAGGTGGCGTCATGACCGAGTAACTCGAGCGGTCCGTCTCGGTAGCGTCCAAGGAGCCGGTGCAAACTTCCGTTCAGATGCCAGCACGGACATCCCGCCGCTCGGGTGTTTTGAAGCCTGCCGGG
>PIVZ01000618.1 GCA_003354045.1 bacterium | reverse complement strand
CTCCAGCATTGTCGATCGAGGGCGAGTACGAAGGCCCATTCGCCGGCCCTCCGCTCAGAGGTTCGCTTGCGCGCTCCATTGTCACAAGCCCCACGCCCGAGGCCCCCGTCGCGCGGAACACGTCAGTGACAGAGTTGCCGTCGATGTTGATCAGGTTCGTCGCGTCGCTCTCGAAAGCGACACGCAACGGGCTCCCGCCGTTGACACTCGGACGGCGCGACGGCCCGTCGGCGTCGGAAAACAGAATCGAGAGACTGTAGCGGTGCATCTCGCCGTTGGTGAGGTTCTTGACGAAAATATCGGAAGCGGAGTTCGTGTCCGTGAGCACGAGGTCGGCGGCATCGCTCTCGAAAGCGAGAAAAGTGCCGCGGACGGAAGGAGCGGTACTGTCGCCCGTCGCTTCGGTTCCCGAGCTGTCCGTGCTCTCGCGTGTGGTCACGTACGACGTGAGCTCGAACTCCGAGCTGCGAAAGAACACGAGCCCGTTCGAGATCGCCAGTGAGCGCCCATTGACGACCGGAGACGGGTCGACCCCGAGATTCATCGTCCCCGTGATTTCGATTGCCGGTGCACGGAACACACGCAAAACACCGTCGATGGTGTCGCCGTCGCCGGTCATGTCGCAGGCGTTTTGCCCAGCTTCGCTCTCCACGAAGGCCAGGATATCGCCGTCTGTGGCACCGGCCGGATAGAGCACGGGGGGTGCCGATACACGTATGACGGCCCGCCCGTCTACCGTATCTCCCGGCACCACCGGTATACCGCAGGCGGCCGGGGGCGGTCCGAGGGGGATCAGGTCTCCCGTGGTCGGATCTCGCTCCGTGATTACGACGTCGGTCGAATCGCCGTCGCCGTTCATGTCGAGCCCGTCTATGCGCTCCGTGATCGCGAAGTCGGCGAGTTCGTCGCGCGACACGAGATCGTCGAGGGGCACCGGCGGTCCGGCCTCGAGCTTGTAGGTGACGCAAGGGTTCGCCGGGCCGCAGGCGACCGTGCAAGCGGTCGCCGGGTCGTCCTGGCAAAAGCCATCCAGTTCCGGGGCGACGGTAGAATCACGTGGGAAGATGGCAGCGCCCATGCCTCCCTGGTCGAGAAGAGGACTGAAGTCGAAGAGCTTCGCGCCGCAAGTGCCACCACTCCGGCAGTCCTCATCCGTGAAGCACAGCTGTCCGGCATCGATTCCACCGATGCACTCCGCGGGGTCGCAATCGCCATCCGGGCAGTCGTCGTCGTCATTGCACGGCCCGGCGTCGTTTACGCCGCCGTCGCAGGACCCTGCCCAGTCGCTTCCGCTGGCGAGCCGCAAGATCGTGTAGGGGGCATCGGCCGAGCCGAACAGAGTCAGCGTGTCGCCGACCGTCGGCTTCGGTTCGAAAACGGGATCGAGGCGGCGTCCTTCCGGCGCGTATGACGAGACGAAGGATTGTCCCGGCAGCGATACCGGAAGCGCGACCGTTGACTTCACGAGACGCGCGACGGGCTGACCGTCAAGAAGCTCGCGAATGCCGTCCCAGATGAAGGGCAACAGCATGTTGCCGCGCCGATCGAGAGCGGCGCGGATTTCCTCGTCGGCCAGCACAGGCGCACACGGAGGCTGTTCAACGACGCATTCCTGCGCGTAAATGTTGGGTGGCGGCAGGGCCGTGAACGTCGGAAAGACCGCGTCGGCGATCGCCGTGGAACAGGCGCCGCCGCCGCGGAAGAAGGAGTCTATGCAGGCGATTGTTCCCGCGGCCGGATCGCAGGCGTCGGTCGAACAGATCAGCGGGTCGCCGGAGTCGGTCACGATGACGCTTACCGGGCCCGAGAGAGTGTGGTCGTCATCGTCAGGCTGACAGCTTCCGCCGGGACAGTCTCCGTCGGTCCGACAGGCAAGACCCACGTCGGTGCCAGCCGAGCAGCGCGCGTCGGTGTCCGGCATACGAAACATGAGCGTGTCGATGCCGCCCTTGTTGATGACGGACAGCCCTGCCTCCACACCGGGCACGCAAAATGCCTGACTGCCTGCTCCCAGGTCGGTCTCGCAACCGCCGAGCAAGGGGGCGATGCCCGTACAATTCGCGCCGGCCGTCAGCACCACCGCCGTCGGCGACCCCGACGGCGGAGAATAGACGAGCGTAACGGTTTGGTCGGCCGCGAACGCGCTCAGGCCCGCGGAGGTGTCGCAGGAGCGCAGCGACAATTCGACGGCTTCACCAGGGGCCGCGAAAGGCCGGTTGAGAACTCCCTGTGCTCCCTCGAAAGTCGAGCTCGTCCCAGGGATCAGATTGCATGCGGCCTCGACCGCGGCCGGGTGGGCGACGAGGGCAGCAAGAAAGAGCAGCGCGGCCGGGAGGAGGGGAAGCGTCGCAGCCGCTTTCCCTCCGGTGCGTGAGTAGGTACGGCGAGAGGATACACGCATGAGAACGACTCCTTTACGAAGGCCACAATCGTTGCGTCAACGAGGCCCCCGTTTGCACCCGGCGCGTGGGAACCGGGCAGCTGACTGTTAACAATACGATAGACCGAGCACTGCAACCAGAGGTGTAACGCGCGCGAAATCCGGGGCAGCGAGGCCAGATGCAGTTCGACGGATGTGTCCGGGACGCGAGCGATCCGATTCTCGCTGGTTGGACCACTTGGAGTAAAACGGCGGCTTTGGCCCGTCGGGACAGCAATTTGGCTCATCCGGTAAAGCGACCGGCGAGCCGGATCTGGTAGTCTGAGGCATGTTGTACTTGCTGCGGCTCGAATTCCGGCGTTCGCCTGTGATGCGCGCCACTTCGGCCATGATCATCACCGCCGCGCTCGTCCTCGGCCTGTCTTCGACGACGGCAGCGCAATCGCAGTCAAACGCCCAGCGGGCCTGTATCGGCGCCATGAACAAGGCCGCCGGCAAGGTCGCTGCCGCTCAGACCAAGGCGAGCAGGAAATGTCTCGGCAGGTGCATCGACGTTTCTCGGATACGCTGGCCGCGTTGCAGTCTTTGGCTAAGGGGGTAGTCCTTGAGACTAAATTGTCACAACATTTGGTTGAACCTTTTTTACATCTCGAGAAAAACTTGGGGCGCGG
>PIVZ01001286.1 GCA_003354045.1 bacterium | reverse complement strand
CGGCGATCATACCGTGCTGTCGTATTGACCGAGCTGTGCCCGGCGAGATGCTGCACTGTGGCCAGGTCGGCCCCGGCATCTAGCAGATCCGATATGAACGAACGCCGTAGATCATGTGGAGAGAAAGGCGGCACCTTGGCCTCCTCCGCTCGTTTTCTTATCATGTTGAAGACAGCCTGACTCGTCATGCGCTGCTCGACCAGGTGGCCGCCCCGCCGGACCGGGCAGAATAGGGCACCGGGATGATCTCCCCGAGCTTCCAACCAGGCCTCCAGGGCCAGGGCGCTTCCGTTGGTGGCGTAGCCCATGCGATCCTTCCGCCCCTTCCCCGCTCGTATGGTCAGGGCTCCGTCTTCAGGGTTGTAGTCCGCCGCGTCCAGCGCCACCACCTCAGATCGCCGGAGGCCGGCTCCATAGAGTAAGGCAAGGATGGCGGAGTCTCGGCTCCCGGCCGGTGATGGATCGATTGCACAGGCGTCGAAGAGAGCCCTGATCTCGCCCTTGGGGAGCGACCTGCCGCGAGGCAGAGTCTGCCCCTTCACCGTCTTCACATCTGCCGCCCGGTGATAGGACTCGGCATCGATCAATCCAAGCCGCCAGGCTTCCTTCAGAACACCCCGCAGGGCAGCCAGCATCTTGTTGACTGTGGCAGGCGCCAGTTGCTCGGACAGCGCTGTTCTGAGCGCCTGGGTGTGCTGGTAACGAAGGGCAGCCCAGTCAAGCGTCTCTGCGGAGCAGC
>PIVZ01001285.1 GCA_003354045.1 bacterium | reverse complement strand
CGCGTCCTGATCTGGCTCACGCAGCTCGGCCACGACACGCTGCAAAAGGCCAGAAGCGTACTAGCGGTCGAACTCGTCGAGCGAGCCATGAATCAGCTTGAAGCCCACGACCGAGACAAGCTGATCCAAAGCATGCAGGCACTTTTGAACACGGACCCACACCAAGGAAGTGACAAGTCATGAACGAAACTGGAACCTGTCAGAGTTGCGGGATGACCATCGACGATGGCACCTACTGCAAGTACTGCACCGACGAAAACGGCAACCTACAAGCGTTCGAGGAGCGCCTCGACCGAATGACCCAGTGGCTGCGACGACAGGAGGCGGTCGGCTCAGACGAAGAGGCACGAGCCAAGGCGCTCTCCGCCATGGCCGAGATGCCGGCCTGGCGCGACCACCCGCAGCTAAAGGCCATGCGAACATGATTACGCGCGGGGCTCGCAAACGATCGGCAGGCCGTTAGCTGCCGCGTCTGAGACGAATCGACTTATCGCCAAGATGGAGCTTCCCTATGCGGCCTGAAGTAGCGTTTACATTTGCGGCAGTGCTCATCCTGCTTAGTTCATGCGATTCCAGTCGAAATGACGGCCAACGGCCTGAAGAAGAGCCCCTCCGGCGAGACGCCGGGAGCCTCGATGATTCTCTGGAGCAATACCGCCAGGTCCTCTTTGACCGGACGCAACCGCTTGAACACTTCCTCTCGAACGTAAGGACCCACTACGGGATTACCGCAATAGCG
>PIVZ01000086.1 GCA_003354045.1 bacterium | reverse complement strand
CGCGCTTACCTTCCCGATCGCCCTCCTCTTCGATGAGTTCACCCGACAGATGCAGGAGATGTTGTCGTCGCATTCCGAGCCCAGTCCATTGCACGGGGGCGCGACCGCGAGCTGACCGGAATTCGGTCGACAGGTCAGGGAGTTCGGCCGATCCCGCTCAGCAGCGTGTCGATCAGCCGTTTGAAGTACGACGGCGGCACACTGGTGAGCCCCTGATCGACGAGAAGGATCCGGTAGATGAGCGTGCCGTGCAGAACGTCGGTGGCAAGAGCAACATTGGTCTCGCGCCGAAGCTCCCCTCGCTTGATCCCGCGGCGTAGGATCTTGGCGATAGCGCGGCGGTCGAAGGCAACGAGCGTTTGCTGCGCGAGCTCGAACAGCTCGGCGTCATCGATCGCATCGCCCAGCAACTTCGCGGCCACACGGGCAACGTCTGGCACCTCTCTTGCCGCCGACCACTCACGCTTGAACAAGGCAAGGAGATCGCCCGTGACGCTCCCCGTGTCCGGCGCAGGCTGAGAGGTGCGAATGGCTCCGAGTGCGGCCGTCACCAACTCCTTCTTGGATGCGAAGCGGCGGTAAAGAGTAGCCTTGCTGACCCCCGCGCGTGCGGCGACCTCCTCCATGCGGAGTCCGCGCAACCCATGCTCGGGTAACAGCTCGAGCGTGACCCGCTCGATAGCCGCATCAACCTCCGCACTGCGGGGCCGGCCGCGCTTGCGGTTCCTACCGTCGTTGGTGTCGATCTTCTCCCGACCCATGGGAGGTGTTTCCATCGAATCTTTCTGTGAATCAAGCGGTATCAGGTAACGGGGGTATGGATGTACCCGCGCCCGTAGCTACAGCTAGGCCTTGATTGACGCGGCGATCTTGCCTTTGTCCTGGGAGGTTCTTGCCGAGTAGCGGTTCCATTCCTCGACCGACCAAAGCCGAAACTTCTTCATATCGCCCGTGAACACGACTTCCTTGTCGAGCTTGGCCGGGCCCCGGTGTTCCTGCGCGACCAGAATACGGCCCTGGCTGTCCAATTGCTGGTACTGGGCGGGATGAACGTAGTTGTGGACAAAGACCTCTTCTCGCTCCGCCGCTCCACTGGGATCGCCAGCAGCGGACACCTGCTTGAGCGCCTTCTCAATATGCCTATCCCACTCGTCAGTAGGGTAGATGTCTAGACAGGAGAATTCTGAGCTGAGCGATAGAGTTACGACCAGCTTGGCATCGGAGTCGCCGCTGAGGTCGGCGCGGAATTTTCGTGGAACGGCCACACGGCCCTTCCCATCGAGGTTGTGATGATATGTGCCAAGAAACATCGTCGTTTGCCAAAAAAGTGTGGGTGGCCCGCTCGACCGACCCGAGCGGCAGGCCCTGGTACTAGAGGAGCCAAAGTACTGCCACGTGCCCGACTCTCCACCAGACTCTCCACCACACCACTGCCACCCACATCGCCACACTACACGACACTACAGGGACCCGTCAACCCATTTGACTGTGCGCGTGCCCCCTCGCCCCATCACTCCGGTGACTGGCCGGCCTGCCGGGTAGGCGCTCATCGATGGCTTGCGGCGAATGTTTCGCGAAACGAGGCGAGGTCAGCTCGGCGGGAGCTGGAGGTAGCAGCCTACGGCATGGAGGGCTTCGACGACGAGCACCTCCTTCGGCATCGAGTTCAGCTCCGGGTCGAAGGGTGCCCCAGCGCGGCTCTCGTTCAGCACGGCGGCGAGCATGGCCAGCGCGAAGTCGATGGCCTCGGCCGGACGTGGATGGCCGACCTCCTCGATCCGCTCCCTGAGCAGATCGCCAACGCCTACGCGGGTTCTTCGATGCTGCTCCGCAAGCCGCTCGCCTAGCTCGGTATCCTGAAAACCCATTCTGACCAGCGCGCGCATCAACACCGAATCGGGGCCGCCCGCTAACGCGAAGCGAACGTACCCTTCGAGGATCTCCGCGATCGATGCACCGGCCCACCTGCCGGGATCGACAGCATCGATGCGGGTGGTCTCCCACTCCTCGAGCACCTGCTCGAAGAGCGCGCGCATCAGACCTTCGCGGTGTCGGAAACGGCGGTAGATGGTACCGACCGAACAGCCGGCACGCTCGGCTATCTCGACCACGCCGGCGTTCTCAAATCCTTTCTCAATCACCACCTCGCGGGCCGCATCTACGAGCAGATCGCGCGTGCGCTCGCTACGAGGCTGTCGCGCAGGACGAGCCCAGCGGAGATCGGCAATTCGAGAGTTGGCACCCATGGCGACTAACTACGCGGGCAACTCCCCTTCAAAGGCTCTCCACCTCCACCCGCGTGTCACGATCGGTGTGGCTCGGTTGCAGGCAGATCGTCATCGGCCTGAGATGGAACTGGCCGCCGGCAAGCTCTACTGGATTCAACGGCGACGGGATCAAGTTCTGGAAGCCGCGGTGTCCCTTGAACTGGAAGTTGTCCCAAGCGTGGTAGACGATCACCTGCCCGGGCCGAACGCCGGTCGTCACCTTCACCTGGATCTCGAAGGCGTCGAGATCATTGTAGACCCGTACGCGCCCGCCGTCGTCAACGCCGCGGGCGGTCGCATCGACCGGACTCATCCACGCCACGGGCTCACCGCGTTGTTGCTGTAGCATCAGCTTGTCATCGCGCCAGGCTGAATGGATGCTCCAGCGGGTGTGCCCACCGGTGAGCTGAAGCGGATAGTGGCCGCCGGCCGCAGGCGGGTCCTTGTGAACGGGAAGGGTTTCGCCCATCTCGACGTAGAGTTCCTGGTCCAGGTAGAACTGCATTCGCCGCGACAAGGTTGGGTACGGCATCTTGTCTATCACATGGTCGGTAAGCGGGGTGATGGTTTCGTCGGGCTTGATCTCAGTCGCGGTTCCGATCGAGGCAATGGACTTGCCCACGCTGGTGAAGCGGGCCCAGCCGCGTTCCCTCAAGTCGTCCCAATCGACACCCTCTAAGTTGGATGAATGCTCGATCAAGGCGCGGGCGACCGCATCGTCGTCCTCCAGTCCGTACTTGCCGTCGGAGGTAAACGTGTCGAAGAGTCCGACGAAGGAACGCTCGCGGCCCGCGCGATCTTCGAAGTCCTCGATACCGCGGGCCGCCGCCCGGCGATCCACCGAGCGCGCCAGACGCGCCGCAATCTCCCAATCGGAACGCGCCTCGTAGTAGCTCGTCGCTTTCTTTCCGGCGTGGATGAAGGGCATGAGCGGGGTTACCCACTTGTGCTCGGTCCGCTCGTACCAGCCCGCCGCCGGCAGCACGAAGTCAGACCACAGTCCGGAAGAGGTCATCCGCCAGTCGATCGAAACCACGGTGCGAAGTTCGGGCCAGAGATTCTCGAGCAACAGCGGGTAGGCACGGATGCGTCTGAGCGGATTGCTCACGAGCGAGAACATCACGCGCGGCGGATTTCCACGCTTCGGCCACAGGTATTGCCAGCCGTTGTCCAGCGCCTCGTCGAGCACCTCTCGCACAGGCCGCTTCAGGTAGGGGTCCCAGTCCTCGAGTTGCTCGCTGGCCTCGAGCAGTCCGCCGTGGACGTACCAGAAGAGTGCGCCGCTTACCTCTTGTCCCGACTCGAAGGCGCGCCGGCTGCGCTCGTAGACGATCATTTCCTCGGTGTAGCCGGCGATCTTGAGCCGGGTCTCGTCGATGAACTGGCTCGCGCCTATCAGCATGCGCACGGGCATGTTGAACATCGATATGACGAATTCATCGAGACCGTCGTGCATGAGGAAGGGAAAGCCGACGAAGCCGCTTCCTTTCTTTCCGTAGTTCCCGGTAAGGGCGAAGACCAGGGCCTGGGAGCGCTCGATCAGGTTGCCATGGTAGTACTTCGAGAAGTTGCTGGTGGTGAGCATTGATGCCGCCCGCGCGTGGGCGAGTTGATCGGCGAACTCGCGGATCTGCGGCGCCGGCGTGCCCGATTGCTCGGCCGCCTTTTCGGGCGTGTAGTCGGCGAGTTGTTCCCTGAGCCTCGTGAACACCGTGCTCACACCGACTTGGGTGCCATCGGCTAGCGTGGCCTCGAAGCGGCCTTCGAGGGCTGGCGCCAAGCCTTTCAGCTCGAGACTTCGGCGCTCGGCTTCGATGATGCCGCGTTTCTCGTCATGGATGTATAGCTGGTCCTCGTCGCCACGCTTCTCGACATCGCTGCCGCGCAAGAAGCGGCCGGTGTCGTCGCGCACGAGGAAGGGGAGGTCCGTCTGCTCGATCACGAAATCGCGATCGACCCAGCCCTCTTCGACGATCACGTGAGCGACACCGAGTGCGAACGCCGCATCACCGCCGGGATTGACGGGAATCCAGTTGTCGGCGTGAATCGCCGTGGCGCTGTAATCCGGCCCGATGCAAACGACCTTGGCGCCCTGGTAACGAGCCTCGGTGATGAAGTGCATGTTCGGAATCTGCGTATAAACTGGGTTGGCGCCCCAGCTGACGATCAGGTCCGAGTAGAAGTAGTCATCGGCCGAACGCTCGAACACCATCTTGCCGAAGGTCTCGGCAGTGCCACGATGGCCGTCGCCTATCTCCGTGTTCATGTCCAGCGAGGTCGAGTCGAGCAGTACTCGCAGGCGAGCCTGGCCGGCCGTTTGCACGCCCGTCGTGATGCCGGGTCCCAGATCCCAGATGACGCGGTCGGTTCCCTCTTCGACGATGGCATCTATCACCGAGTCGGCTATCTCGTCGGTGGCCTCGTCCCACGACACCCGCTTCCAACGACCCGAGCCGCGCTCACCCACACGCTTTAGTGGATAGCGAACGCGCGCCATGTCGTACATGCGCTCGCTGAAGCAGGCCCCCTTCTGGCAGCCACGTGGATTGAAGTCGGGAAGCTCGGGGCGCACCTGCGGGTAGTCGGCCGCCTGTTCCTCGCGCCAGACCAAGCCATCTTTCATGTAGACGTTCCAGGCGCAGTGGGCCTGGTACCAGCAGTTGACCCAGTGGCTACTGCGAACGACTTCGTCCCAGGCCCAACGCTCGCGGTAAACGTCGCGCCAGTCGCCGTAAGAGAGTGGCGCGACGGCGGTCGCCTCACCTTCGGCGGCAATTGCCGGACTCAAACGGCCCAGGCTAAGCCCCACGCTCGCTACACTTACCGACGCTGCCTTCAGGAAAGTTCTACGACTGATTGAGCGCATGTGAGGCCTCCTCTCGCATCGGTCGATGCCGGCAACTACCTATCACGATTGCATAATAATAGAAAAGTGAATTCCGTTTTACAATTAGAGATAAGGCACAGGCCAAGGGCTTCCCGCGCGGCGAAGGCTCCCGTGGCTTCTAACCTGAAATCAACGGGTTAGCCCAGGCTAAGCCCCGAGCACGTACCCGGCCACCAGCTCCGGCGCTTCCATCGGTAGAAAGTGGGTGTGATCGGCAAGATACACCTCTCGGCCGTTCTTGAACTCGTGCACGAGCCCCGGCCACGTGGGGGAAGAGACAAAGTCCATCAGATCACGGTCGGGCGGGGGACTCTTGGCGCGCAGGATCACCACCGGGATCTCGACCGCGCGAACGCTGTCGTAGACGGCCCCGTTGGTGCGGCTCGTCATGTAGACACTCGCCTCGAACTCGGGCTGACAGGCCAGCACATAGCCGTCGCCCTTTTCTGCGGGAAGCAGGCCGTGCTCGCAGTAATCACGTAGCGCCAAGGGATCGAAGTCGGAGTATGGCGGCCGGTTGCTGAAACGTTCGAACATCTCATCCGGTGAAGCAAAACTGTTCTTCCGCCTGAACGTGGGATGCATATCGTCTCCCATGAGAGCGGTCATCCAGTCGCCGTCACTGTATGTGTCGGGTGACACGATGACGGGATCGACCAGGACGAGGCGCTGGAAGCGGTCCGCGCACGCGACCGCCGCCTCGGTCATCGCGTGGCCACCCATCGAATGGCCGACCCCGATGAGATCGCGAAGATCCAGCTCGCAGACCAACGCCGCAAGGTCTTCTCCGAACACTCGCCAGTGATCTATGGGCACTTTCTCGCTGCGCCCATGACCGCGCTGATCGACGGCGATCACGTGTCGCTCGCCGAGACGGCGGATGGTCTGATCCCAGACGCGGGCATGAAAGCCCGTCGCGTGTGTGAACAGGATCGGCGCGTCGCGACCGCGAAGATCTGGCCGCCACTCGAAGAAAGCGAGCTCCACTCCGTTTACCCGCACCCGGTGCTCCGTGGGAGCCTGCGATGCCTGCGTCTCACTTCGCTTCATATTGCCGCCGCCCTCGGCGCCGCGGTCGGCGCCGCGGTCTGCTGCGCGGCACAGCCGACATTCAACATACCCAGCAGGATTACGATGCTCGCAAGGTATTTCATTCTTCCCTTCGATCTTCCTCGAGATCTTTTCGATCGGGCGCCACCTTTGGTGGGTATCGCCATATTGTCAACTCGAGCCGAGCACCGGCAGGCCCGGTCTGCAGTCGATTCATTGACGTATCTGCCCGAGACGGGAAGTCTAGACGTTGTGCTCCGCCTGATCTTTGCAGCCCGCGATCGACTTCGCGGCCATCGGACAATCGTGGCGACGTGACTTCATCTCAGACGAACGACAACCACGACGACACGCCGAGGCCTCCTCTGGAGGCGAGCGCCGGAGTCCTTTCGGACGTATCTTTGTTTCTGCTGCATGAGCCCTTCGTGCCCACCTTGATCGAGTTCACCACAGAAGACGAAAGGGAAGACTACAGCCACCGCATCATGCAGCGGATGGGGATAGACGTCTGGGAATACGCGATCTTGAACGTTCACCGGATCGGGATCGACGCTCCAGTCGCCGATGTGTTCGCGGAACTATCGACCTGGGATGCGCACTCGCTTTGGTGGCCCAATCATCTTTCCACCGTCATTCGAGGTGAGCTCGGACTCGAGCACTTACACATCAGCCTTTTCGGCCGCAGAGTGGCTTCACTAGGACGTAGCGAAGACCTCGGCACCTCCAGCGGTATAACCCTGTTCGAATTGCGCGCCCTCAAGATCGTCGGCCCCGAGCCCGGCGACCACGACAGCGAGCGTTACCTGCTCTACGAATGCAGGGGCGGCTATCCGGTCGGCGTCTTCGCGATGTACGTGCGCTCGCCCATACCCGATCGCGACGAGAAAGAGCGCGCGCAGGTATTCTTCGCGGTCAGTTTCGATTTCTATGGGAAGAAGGGTTGGCCACACTTCAATCCCATCAACAAGGTCTGGGAGACCATCCACAACAAAGCGACGGCAAACATGTTGAATCGGCTCAAGCAGTTGTGTGAGTGGCGGTTCCGCAGACTCTCGCAAGGTATGTAGCCGTCGGCGAGCAACGGCCATCCAGCGCGATCGCCCGCGTCTACGGCAACTCGGGGCGGCAGGCTCCTACGGGTTCTCGATATCTATCCTTCGCTTCGCCTTGAACTTCGTGTCCGTGTTCTTGGTAGCCTCGATGAACTCGGAGCCCCAGCAGACGCCCCTGTCGTTGGAGAGCTGTACAGCAACCACCGGATTGACCTCAAAGGGAAGATTCGGTGTCGGCAGATTCTCGCCGCCTCCCTTCATCATGATCTTGACCTTCTCGTCCACACCCGCACGCAAATTGGCGCCCTGTATGCCATCTTCCGCGCCCGTCCGATCCTTGTACTTCCACCTGTCTTCCGAACGCTGTAGCCAGTTCGAGCTCGGCGAGACTTCTAGCCACGCTTCCAGCGAATAGAGACCGCTTCCTATCCCGTCGTAGATACACAGATCATAGGTCGTATCGAGGTCGGGCTGACCGAACTCGTTCGCGTCCGTCCGCTCACCTCGCCCCCATTTCCAGCGTAGCTTGTCGGCATTGTCGTTCGCACTATCCACCAGTGTGAGCTTCAACGAACCCGCGATACGGCAGTTCGGATCCGGCTCGTTCGTGTAGCTGCATCCCGTGGGCGCCACGCAACTGTCCAGCGTACACGGATTGCCGTCGTCGCACGCTTCGACCAGGCAGATGGCGGAACAACAATCACCGTCTATCGCGTTGCCGTCATCGCATTCCTCTAGTCCCGAGGTCAGGCCGTCTCCGCACAGCGGCAGCGTGGTCGTCGTGCTCGAAGTAGTGGTGCTCGTAGTCGTAGTGCTCGAAGTGGTGATGCTCGATGTGGTGGTGCTCGTCGTCGAGGTGGTCGTGGTTGCACACGCCGGAATGGGCGTACACACCGAAGGCTCACCGGCGCAGTTCCAGCACGTTTCGATCAAACACGTCGAGTCGCAACCGTCGCCGGACTCGGTGTCCTCGTCGTCACACTCCTCGGTGGGGTCGAGCGCGCCGTTGCCGCAGCGGAGCAGCTGAGCGTAGGCAAGCGCCTCGGCGCAATCGACGCGAGGAAAGTCGAGGCCGTTGGTAACGTCGGTCACGCGGGTGGAGGATGATTCCAATGCGGCTTCGATCTCCGTCACCGTGAGCGCGGCGTCGGCCTGCAAGAGCTGTGCGACGCAGGCTGCCGATGCTGGTGAGGCCTGCGAAGTGCCGTAGAACGTGGACATGCCCCCGCCTCGCCCAGTGGCTGTCGTAGGCGAACCGGCTGCGAAGACATCGGTAGTGGAGTTGCTATTGCTGAAGCAGGTGACCTTGTCGGCCGCGGTAACATCCGTACAGCCGAGGCGCGACACCGTTCCGATGCTCGCATCCCACACGGCCCCGACCGAGATCGCGTTGGCAATGCAGGCGGGCGCGCGCATCAGTGTTCCCGATCCTTCGTTGCCGCTCGCCACGAAAGAGGAAACGCCGCTCGATCGCAGTGTGTTGATGGCTGTGGCAAGACTCAGCGTCCAGGCGGTCGCACCGTCGCAGTTGCCACTGAAACTCGCATTGGTACCGAGGCTCATGTTGATGATATCGATGCCCAACCCCGGATTGTCGATAACGTAGTCGAGCGCGGCGACCACGTCCGAAACGCAACAAAACGAGTTGCTACTGTCGAGAACCTTGATGGAGACGACATCGGCATCCGGGGCGCCACCTTCCGGCGCAAACACGCCTTTCGAAGTGATGATCCCGGACACGTTGGTTCCGTGACCGTGGTCGTCCTCGCCAGCCCCGCTTCCGCTCTGGGTCGTGCCGCCACCCGGGCAGCAACCGCCGCCGCCGGCGCAATAGCACTGTTCAGCGACGAGGTCGTCGCTCAGGTCCACGTGATCGCTGTCGTAGCCGCTGTCGATCACCGCAACCGTAACCCCGCTGCCCGTGTAGCCCAACGCCTTGACCGCATCTATGTTCATCAAGGGAAGGGCCTGCAAGAGCTGACCGCTGCCGCCTTCGTCCACGTCGATGCGCAACACACCCGGCGCATCGAGTAACTGGAGCACGCCCTCCGCCGTCACCTCGGCCACGATTGCATTGACCGCACCGAAGCTACGGACCACCGTCAGCTCGTCTCTCGCGACAGCCGCAAGGACCGCCTCACGCCGAGTGCGCATGGCAAGGCGCGACCGCCGATCGCTGAAGTCGTATACCCCGCCAAAGGCCCCGACCACGCGTTCACCCGGCACGTCGAAGGCGATTACCACCCTGGTCGTCTCCGCCACATCCAGCGCCGCCACAACCTCTTCACCCACCGTCTCGGCCGCGACGATCGCCGCGCGCGTCTGCAGGCTCAACCGCGCAACCTCCGCCTGCACCGGAGACGGCAACACCAACCAGACGGCCACCGCCAGCGTAGCCGCCCTTGTCGTCGCTACCGACGGAGCTCGGATTCCGTGAATCTTGCGCGAATTCATGTGCGCCCCTTCAATTGAGTGGGCGTTCGCACGGCGCCAAAGCCAGAACCGTCTATGACGCAATGTCGCCTCGCGGATCACAGACGATCCGTCATCTCCTGCAGCCCGAAGCTCTCGACGATCTCTCTGAAGCCCTGCATCGTCGCTTCCTCGACGGGTTGGGTCCCGTCGAGTGGATAAGCCATACCGTATTGTCGATATTTCGACACGCCCATACGATGGTAACCGATCAGCTCCATTTGTAAATAGCCGAGTTCGGCCACGAAACGAGCAGTCGCGGAGATATTTTCGGCCGAGTCATTGCAGCCGGGCACTACGGGAATCCTGACGACGACGTCCTGCGGTTTCTTGATCGAGAGGACGCTTTCGAGATTGCTCAGTATCAACTCGTTCGGCTGGCCGGTAAGCATCCGATGCGTTTCCGGGTCGATGTGTTTCAAATCGAAGTACAACAGGTCTACGTGCCTGAGTACGCGCTCGAGATACTTCCACGGCACATAACCACTGGTCTCGATCGCCGTATGTAGATACTCGTCTTGGGCGGCTTCGAGAAGCTCCTCGGTGAACCTGGGCTGTGCCAGTGGCTCGCCGCCGCCGATCGTCATGCCGCCGCCCGACCTTCGGTAAAACGGCCGGTCTTTTTCGATCTCCGCAAGGACTTCATCGACGGTCATCTCATGACCGACGACTTTCAACGCGTCGTGACCGCATACCTCGGTACACTCTCCGCAAGAGTCACACGCATCCCTGGAAACGATGGCCTTGCTTTGCTCGTCGAGCTCGAGCGCATCCGCAGGACAGGCCGCAAGACAAGGAGCGCCGCAGGTTTCGGCACCGACACACCTTGTCTCTATGAACCCCAGCTCGGGTTTGGCGCTTTGTGATTCTGGATTGGAACACCACCAGCACGCGAGAGGACAGCCTTTCAAGAAGACGAGGGTCCTGATTCCACCGCCATCGTGTATCGAGTAGCGCTGGATGTTGAAGATCCGCCCGGTAGTATTCCCCGCCATGACTCGCGCTTTTCGCCCGCTCGCAGACCGGCCCGGCGCAAACGGCCGCCGGACACCAGCCAGTGCCGAGACTGCTACACGGCATGCTCCGTTCGCGCGATGATGTCGTCTTGAACCGATTTATCGAGATCGACGAAGAAAGCACTGTAGCCGACCACGCGAACCACCAGGTCCTTGTATTGCTCCGGATCTTGCTGCGCGGCCTTCAAGGTATCCACGTCCACGACGTTGAACTGAATCTCCCATCCGCCGAGATCGAAGTAGGTCCTCACCAGATTCGCCCACTTCACCAGACCTTGCTTCGTTTCGAGCGCGACGGGATGCATCTTCATATTGAAGATCGTGCCCTGCGCCAGGTTGATGTGCTCGAGGTTGGCCACCGACTTGATGGTCGCGGTGGGTCCATTTACATCCGTGCCTTGAGCCGGAGAGCAGCCGTCGGACAGTGGCGCCCGCGCCTCTCTGCCATCGGGAGTGGCGCCGGTCAGCATCCCGTAGATGACGTGGGTGGCCACGGGAGAGATCGTCGCCTGGTATCCACCGCCCGTTCCAGTCTTGTACTGGCGCAACTCCTTCACGAGGATGTTCAGGCAATCCTTGGTCACGTCGTCTACGTAGCGATCATCGTTACCGTACTTCGGAGCGGCAAGGCACAAACGGTGAATCTCCGGACCGCTGGGTGTCGTTTCAGTGTCCGTGAAGTTCGTGTCGAGCGCGTGCTTCAACTGCGCCATCGTCAGGACCCGGTCATCGAACACCAGCTTTTTGATCGCAGCGATCGAGTTTCCCACTGTCCCTATGCCGACGTAGCAGACGTTCACGACGCCGTTTCCGTAGACCGCGCCACCGTCGTAATAGCTTCGCCCTCTGGCAATGCAGTCCCGGGTGACCGAGGAAAGGTACGGGCACGGCCGGTGCGTGGTGTGGGCTTCGACCAGGGGAAGCACCTGCATGAACATGAACTTCGTGAACATGCGCACTTGATCTCGAAAGGCCTGCATCAGGTCTTCGAAAGTTCGCCACTCGAGCATGCCGTCGGGGCCCGCGCTCGATATCTCCCCGGTGACCGGATCCTTGCCGTCCATCAACATTTCGAGCAGCCTGCCGCCGCTCAGTCCCTGATAGGCGAACCCCTCGGTGCCACGGCCGGCAAAGGCGACCTCGGAACAGCCGACGACGCTGTAGTCGTAGGCGTCCTCCTTCGTGATTCCCGGCACGTTGGCCAGCTGGCTCGGGATGACCACTTCGTCGTTGAAAAGCGCGGGGTGGCCGCCGCCGTGACTCTTGATCGCCTCGCCGCATTTGATCAGGAACTTGTCCGACGTCCGGTTGTGTATTCTCGCCGAAACCGTCGGCTCGGCGACCTGCATGTTCGTCGACACATCGAGCAACAGGTAGGACAGCTCATTCGTCGCGTCATAGCCGTCGGCCGTCTGTCCGCCGATCGGCACCTGAACCCAGAACGGGTAGCCGTAGTGATTGAGCGTGAGAAGCTCGGGAGAGGCGCGATTCGACTCTGCGAGCTTTAGCCACAGGCACTCCAGGAACTCCAAAGCCTGCGCCTTCGTTATCGCTCCTTCCTTCAGGTCGCTCTCGTAGAACGGGAAGCAGTACTGATCCAGGCGCCCGGTGCCTATGGAAACACCGTTGGATTCGATCTGCACGGCGTCCATGATCAGCGCCGCGACTTGCAGCGCTTCCCTGAAACTGCGGGCAGGATTGGCCGGAACCCACTCGCAGGTTTCCGCGATCTGCTCGAGCTCGGCTCTGCGCTCTCGATCCTGCTCGGCGCTTGCCTTCTCGCGAGCCAGCGCCGCGAACCTGTTCGCCCACTTGATCACCGCCTTGTCGGCAATGATCACGGCCCGCAAGAAATGAAGCTTCGGGTAGTCTTCGGCGTTGGTGAGGTCGAGACGCTCGATGTGGTCCTCGGCGTCCTGGATGAACGCGTCAAGCCCGCGAGAGATCACGCCTTCGATGTCGGGCGCGATATGCCCAATGCCGCCCTGTTTGCCCATCGCGACG
>PIVZ01000085.1 GCA_003354045.1 bacterium | reverse complement strand
GGTTGGCCTCGTTCTGATTTGCGAGGATGCCGATGCGCGTAACCACACCGATCTTGAGCTTGGGGTCGTAGACCGGGAACCAGTAGCTCTCGTTCCAAAGTGGCAGTGAGTCCTCACCCGGCTGGTGGCGGCGGTCGTCCTCGGGAGTAATGCAATCGGTCTTACTAATCATGTCGCTATCCTTCCCTAATCACCTTGTGAGATCTTTGTCAGCATCATGGGCTTGATGTAGAAGGCCTCGCGTATGGCCTGGTCGCGGAGGTGATCGTGAATGCTCTCGCGGGCTTTTGTCAGGACTTCTTCCGTTGCGTCACTGAAGTCGGCTTTCGGATCGTTTATCGCGGCGATGGCGTCTTCCAGTACCTGATTACAGGCATGCACCCGGGCGACCAGATCGTCGCTTTCGCCGGTGGGGCTGGCGAGTAACCCGGTTATGGCATCGGCGGCCTTGCCGAGCAGCGCGGTTTCGCCTCTTACCTGTTCGATTGATGGCTGCGCCGCCCCCAGTGCTGCCTCCACACCCTCGATCTCCGTCCTTAGAAGCGGCTGGCTCCAGTCCAGCTTGGAAGAAAGGTTGTTCAACAGGTCGAGCGAAGAGTAGAACTGCGCGCGCGCATGGCCGCCGGTCACGCAGGGGCCGACCTCCTCGTCGAGTGTTTCCACTATTCCCTGAAGCATCCTCTGTAGCTCGATAATCATTGGCGTTCCCCTTGGTCCGGACTACGGGATCTCGATGAGGCCGATGGAAAGGGCGATGGTCGCGTACATGCCGGCCACCTGCTGGTCGAAGAAGCCCATGCGCATGTCCTTGGTGCGCCCGTCGTGCCACGCCTTTATGCCGGTCAGCATGATCGCGGCCATCTTCACGCCGGCCAGAATCTCGTAGAACCTGATCCGCTCGAGGCTTACTTCGTATCCGCCGGCCTCTGTGTACCACTTGTAGTAATCCTCGCGGTCGAGGAGGTACCCGACGTAGGGCGAGTCGCCCCGCCAGATGCGTGCGGCCGACCAGCCGAGGTCCTCCATGGGGTCGCCAAGGTGAACGAGCTCCCAGTCGAGAAACGCGGTAATGCGACCGTCACGCTGGAGGAAGTTGCCGGTGCGATAGTCGCCGTGGACCAGTGTCACCTCGCCTTCGCTCGGCAGATTGCGGCGCAGCCAGCAGAAAGCCTCCGTCATCATCGGCATCGGCGCCAGGCGGCTGCGTTCGGCGTAGCCGTACCAGAAATCGACTGCACGCTCGGCGGCATCGCGCGCGTCGCGCGGCACGTCCAGGAAGTCGAGCCCCTTGGCCCGCCAATCCACCTTGTGGATATCGACCAGGATCGCGGCGAAATCGCGTCCGAGCGAAAGCCTTTGTTCCTCGTCCTGGAAGGGCGGATTGCCGTCGGGGTCGAGAGCGGGAATCGGCACGGTGCCGTCCACCCACTCCATTACATAAAAGGGCTTGCCGAGCACCGATGGGTCGCGTTCGTACCAGAGCACTCTCGGAAAGATCACCGGTGTGTCGGCGATGGCATCGAGCACCTTGAACTGCGGCTCCACATCGTAGGGCTCGAGGAGCCCGGCCGGCGGCTCACGCCGGACTACGTAGCGCGCGCTTTGGTCCCCCGTACCGTCTTTCCAGGTGGCATCGAAAGAGAAGGTCTCGAGCGAGAACCCCTCGGTGTGTTTGCGAACCTCACTTACGATGAGCTCGCGGGCATCCGGCATCTTGGACGCCAGGAAGGCAGTCAGCTTCTCGATCATCTCATTAGCTCACGAGGCGCCGGCTCGAGCGTGGCTCCGGTGTCCCGAGGCGCGGGGCGCCGCGACAAACCGGCCTCGGTCGGGCGCCTGGTCTGGTCTCCAAATCGGCTGCAGCGAACCGTTGCCCGCCCGTTACAGATGTTCTGCACCAAGTAGGCTCAACACCTCGTTGCAGCCATCCTCTATCATCGCCGCACGTGCATCGCGCAGGAGCTTCTCGATCGGATACTCACGGCTCAACCCGTTGCCGCCGAAAATCTGCAAGGCATCGCTGGCCACCTCGAAGGCGGTGTTGGTCGAGAATACCTTTGAGGCGATCGAGTACTGGAGCAGCGGCGGCTGCTGGGTTCCGTTGTACAGAGAGACCCGTCGCGAGAGCGAGCGTGCCGCCTCGACCTGCGTGAACATCTTGAACAAACGCGCTTTCACGCTCTGATGCTCGATGATGGGAACGCCGCCCTGTACACGCTCTTTTGCGTACTCGACGGCATGCTCGAGCGCCGCGCGCGCCAGACCGATGAAGGTCACGCCCATGCCGGCGTTGGCTCCCGTCAGCACGGTCTCGGTCATAAACTCGTACATGTCGGGGCCCACCACCAGGTTCTCGGCGGGAACTCGTACATCGTCGAAGTAGACCTCGCCCTGGTTGAGCGCCCTCTGGCCGATCTTGTCGAGTGCCTTGCCATGGGAAACTCCGGGCAGGCTGCAAGGAACGAGGAAGATGCCGCCACCCTCCAGCTTGCCGTTGTTGGCCACGGCACAAAACAGCGCGGCCGCCTTGGCGATGCTGCCGTTGGACACCCAGGCCGCCTTTTGACCCTGGATTACGTAATCGTCGCCGTCGCGGCGGGCTATGCAGTTCGGCTTTGCGGCCGCCCCTCCGAAAGTCTCCTCGTCGATGAAAAGCATGTCGCTGCCATGGTCGGGCTCGGTGATGGCCCAGCAGCCGACGTCGGTATTGTCGGGCGCGCCGAACTGCTCGATCAGGTTGGGCATACCCGAGAGCCGGGAGAGCATGCGCGGGAAGCCGCCCGCACCGATGCTGATGGCAAGCCCCGAGTCTCCCCAGCCGAGTTCCTCGGCAACCATGGCCCTCATACGCGCCCCCTTCATGGGGTCCAGCTCGGGATTGGTGGGATCCAGGGAGTCCAGACCGAGCTCTGCGTAACGGGCATGGACCTCCCAGAAGGGAGAGCCCTCGGCGGTCACGTCATTGGGGTCTTCGAGCTTGTCGAGTGCCTCGCCAGCCGGCCGCATGACCTCTTTCGCGAAGCGGTGAACCGTGTCGCGCAGTGCTATCTCTTCTTCATCCAGGCCGACTTCGATATCGACGATTGCCATGACTGACCTCCCGCGTTGTAGCTGCTCGGAATCTAGGCGTTTAGGTCACGTCCCGACCTAAGACAACAAGAAAACCCTTTGCAGCAGGTGCATGCGTGATCTATGCGGAAGGGCAGGGGCCATTCACGGGAATCTCGCGGGGCCCGAGGAGAAAGACATGCGTGCAGCCGTCATGCGCAACCGAGAGATCGTCGTCGATACGGTTCCCGATCCCGTGCCCGGGCCGGGCCAGGTGCTGGTGAAGACACTTGCCTGCGGGATCTGCGGTTCCGACCTGCACGCTCTACGCCACGCCGACCATCTCGCGGATACGGCCGAGCGCAGCGGTGTGTCCGGGGTCATGGACCCTTCGGCCGATGTGGTAATGGGTCATGAGTTCTGTGCCGAGATCGTCGAGCACGGCCCCGATGCGGCAAAGACTCTGGCGGTGGGCACACGGGTTTGCTCGATGCCGTTTCTGATCGGGGCCACGGGGCTGAGTCTCATAGGCTACTCCAACGATGTCCCCGGCGGCTACGGCGAGCTCATGGTCTTGAACGAGGGCATGTTGCTGGAGGTGCCCGACGATATGTCCACCGAAGTGGCTGCACTGACCGAGCCGATGGCCGTCGGCGCCCATGCCGTGGCCAAGGCGCGCCTCGGCCCTGAGGACCTGCCGCTCGTGATCGGCTGCGGGCCGGTGGGGCTGGCCATCATCGCTTCGCTCAAGCGCGCCGGCGCCGCGCCGGTTATCGCCGCCGATTTTTCGCCGATGCGGCGCGCGCTGGCCGAGAAGTTCGGCGCCGATATCGTCGTCGATCCCGCCGAGCAATCCCCCTATGAGACCTGGTCGTCGGCAGGTGTGCCCGAAGGCTTTGATCCCTTGATGGCGCTCATGGGCGCCGGGCCGAAGATGAAGCCGGCGGTGATCTTCGAGTGCGTCGGAGTGCCGGGCATCCTGCAACAGGTCTTCGAAGGGGCCCCAAAGGACACGCGTATCGTCGTGGCCGGCGTATGCATGGAGCAAGACCGGATCGAGCCGTTTTTTGCGATCAACAAGGAGTTGAACGTTCAGTTCGTGCTCGGCTATCAGCCTGACGAGTTTACCGAGACCCTTGCCGACATTGCCAACGGCAAGCTCTGCGCCGAGCCGATGATCACCGGCAAGATCGACCTGGACGGAGTCCCCGCAGCCTTCGACGACCTGGCCAGCCCCGAGCGCCACGCCAAGGTAATCGTCGAGCCCTGGCGCTGAGACAGACGCGGCCCGCCCGCGGCCACCCGCGCCTACAGCTTCAACGCGAAGGCGCTTTTCGGATCGCTGACTTCTTGAAGCTCGAAGACGTTGCCGTCGGGGTCGCGACCGTAGGTTACCCGGGAATCGCCGAGATCCTGTGGCGGGCAGTGGAACTTGACGCCCGCTTTCTTCAGGCGCTCGTACTCGCTGTCCACGTCGGTCACGTCGATACATACGTGTGTGATGCCGTGATCGCACACGGGGCGGCCGGGATCCCCGGGAGTCGGAGTCGGTGTTTCGAACTGGAAGAGCTCGATGAAGGCGTTGCCGGCCTTGAGCATGACGGCCCGCGCCGCCGAGTCCTCGAGGCCGAGGATGGCGTTTGCCGGCTCGAACCCGGTCGGCCAGCCGAAGTCGGCGACAACCTCGAAGCCAAGCAGGTCCCGGTAGAAGCCGAGAGATCTCTCCATGTTGCCGGTAGATATTGCTGCGTGGTGAATTCCTCTGATCATCTTTCCTTTTCCTTGCCGGCTGTCGGCGTGGTTGTCTCGGCTTATAGCGGCTCCATGCCGGTCGGGCCGCCGAGGCGCGGCAGCACCTCGTCCACCGGTACCCACTCGACGCGAGTGTCAAAGTGGACGTGCAACTGCGGCTCCAGGTCGATCGGCCCTTCCATGTTGGCCAGCACGATGTCGAGCCGTTCGGGATGTTCCGTGGTCTCGAAGAGCAGAGAGCTGCCACACAGTGCGCAGAACGAACGGGTGCCGTGATCGGAAGACTTGTAGCGAACGAGATGCGACTCGCCTTCGGTAACGCGGAACTGCTCGTGCGTGACCGAGAACCAGGTGACGAACCCGGCTCCGTGCGCGCGCCGGCACATGGTGCAGTGGCAGTGGGCGCAGATCATGCTCGGCGGCGTTACCTCGAAACGGACGGCTTCACACAGGCACGACCCCGCGACCGAGGGGGCCTGTCCTTCTTCACCAGAGTTGCTCATGGTCATCGTCCTCCACTCCTGGTCGGTACCCACTAATTGGTACCTGTCCCGGATTTGACGAGTTTAGTCGCACCCGTCCCGGATTTCATCCGCTTGCTGGCTGGTCGCGACGCTCGTGTGCCAGCAGCGCAGGCTAGCACGTGAGCACGAGATCAGGCGATCCGTCGTGCGCTGGATTGCGTGGCTGCCCGGCCACGCTACAGTAGCCCGCCGCAGCCCGGGCTCTTCACGAGTAGCCCGGGCCAATCAGGAGGAGGCACATGGCAAACGTAACCCTCGAGAAGGTCAAGGAGCACATCAGCGTCATCCGGCTCAACCGGCCGGAGCGGCTCAACGCGATGTCGATCGATCTCTGCCTCGAGCTGGAAGAGACGCTCGAGAAGGTCGGACGCGACAACTTCACGCGTGTCGTCATCCTTACCGGCGCCGGTCGGTCCTTCTGCTCCGGGCTCGACCTCAAGGACCATTCGGTGATTCCCGGCACCGACGGGCTCACGGTGCCGCGCATCGGACCTCGCGCCATACGCATCTACTCCCGCGTCGTTCCCGTCATGCGCCATCTCCCGCAGCCGATCATCGCCGCCGTCAACGGCGTGGCCTACGGCGGCGGCCTGTGCCTGAGCCTGGCGACCGACATTCGCATTGCCTCCGAGTCGGCCGTCTTCAATGCCACCGGCATCGTGAACGGACTTACCAGCACCGAGCTCGGTGCAAGCTGGCTGTTGCCGCGGCTCATAGGTTCCGCCAACTCCAGCGACATCCTTCTGACCGGGCGCAAGCTGGACGCCGCCGAGGCCTTACGTATGGGATTGGTCTCTCGGGTCGTCCCGGACGATGCGCTCCTGGATACCGCCATCGAGATGGCCGAGGGCATGTGCGAGTTCAGCCCCTACGGCGTGCAGATGACCAAGCAGGTCATCTGGGCAAACCTCGAGAATACCAGCCTTGCTTCCGCTATAGAGTTAGAGGACAGGAACCAGATCATGCTCGGCATGACCGACAACCTGCCCGAGTGCGTGGAAGCCTTCGACGAGAAGCGCAAGCCGGTCTACACCGACGAGCCCCGCCGCGGCGTCTACAGCGACTGAGGCGCGACGGCTACGGCGGCTGAATCCCGTCGCGACGTGCATCCAGCCGTCGCCTGTCCTGGCAGCGCGCCGAAGTGCGGCCTCGGAGTGGCCGCCGATCAGAATCGGGATCGGCTCGCTCGGCACCGGGCAGATTTTCACGGTCTCCAGATCGGAGTGCTCGCCCTGGAACTCGAAGATGCCCGTCCTGGTCGGTTAGTACATCCGCTCTACTCCGCGCAGTGCAACGCCCGCATGCGCGTCATCACGGCTGTCTACACCGAGAAGACTGCCTGCGCGATCTTGAACAGCCTGGGGCTGGCCCAGCGCGCCCCGCCAGCGAAAGAGCCGGACAACCGGCTCGAATACTCCTGAACCCGAGCCACAGTGATCGGGCTGCAGCGGGCACCCGCAGGCCTACATCGTCACATTGCCTGCCCCTAGGAGAAGGGCACCGTACACTTGCGCCAGCCTGCCGCTACGGCACGTCACCAACCTTGAATCAGCGGCGCCACGGCGGCCAAGATGCACGCCCAGTGGTGCGCAAGGCTCAGCGGCGAGGTGAGGCGGGGGCGCTAGTTTACATAAACCCCACATCTCGGACACATTGTGTAGCTCCCATATAGAAATGTCCGGTTTCTCCCGGCGGTCTCAGCCGGTCATCGCAACAGCTTCGATGTATTGGAAGGAAGCTAGATTGTGATGAGGAGATTGACGACCCATGAGAAGTGAACACGATTGGCTTATTCCAGTGACTACCAGTTGTCGGGATTGTGACTACATTTCAAAGGTCCCCGATGCCGGGAAGGTCATCCAACCCACAGCCGGAAAGCCATATCAGGTTATGCACAATGGCCTCAAAATCATGACAGAAAGCAGCTTCGGCGAATGGGTGAACGAAATCATTAAAGGTCTGAAGGGGCATCATGAACCGCAGGAAGAAAAAGTGTTTTATGAGATTTTAAAGGAGATGCCGCCCAATGCGGTCATGATTGAATTGGGCAGTTTGTGGGCATACTATTCGATGTGGTTTAATAAAAACATTCCGAATGCCCGGAACTATATGATTGAGCCGATTGAGAAATATGTGTCGTTCGGTCGAGAAAATTTTCGGCAGAACAATATGCGAGGAACTTTTATCCAGGCTTGTATTGGGAAGGATAGCAAAGCCGAAGTGGAGTTGCTTCACTGGGATCATCAGTATTATAAGGTGCGGCAGTTGTCAGTTGACGACTTAAGTGAACAACAAAACATCTCATATGTTGACATTTTGCATGCAGATATCCAAGGTGCGGAATATGCCATGTTGTTAGGATGTCAAAAGAGCATTAAAGCCAACAAAATAAGGTACATATTTATATCAACCCATTCCGAACGGCTTCATTACCATTGTCTTGATTTCTTAAGGAAACATCGCTTTCACATCATTGCAGAACATTCACTACTGCAGAGCTATTCGGTCGATGGTTTAATAGTGGCTGCTGCCAATGATAAAGATAATATACCGATAGCAGTATCCAAAAGGAAAAGAAGCTTAGTCGATAACTGTAGGGCTCTTAAGACTCGTCTAAGAGTTCAACTAGAGCTGATGTTCAGAGTTGAACCCGGAGCAAATGATTACTAAGGACACGGAGAGATTTGTTATCTCCAGAAGAGCGGATAGGAAGATCGAACGGGCACCCGGGTCTACTGCCAGCGTCTGATAAGGCGCTATACTCCGTCGCCCGCGTTCTCGGCCGGCGGCTCGAATATCTCCAGGGCGGCGACGATGGCCGCGTGCGGTCCGTACACGACCAGCAGATCGCCGGACTCCAGACGTGTCTCTCCCCTCGGTGAAGGAATAGGCGTGTCGTCGCGCACCACGGAAAGTATGGTTGCACCGGTGCGGCTGTTGAACTCCAACTCCGTGAGCGTCTTGCCGCACGCCTCGCAACCCGGCATAACCTCGGCCGTCTCTAGGGTGCCGCCGCGGAATAGCCGCTCGATCTCTGGAAGCATTTCGATCGAGGTCGCCGAGCCGCGCAACGCGTGGTAGTTGCCGAGCCGAATGATGCTCTCTTGAACGCGGGCAACGTGGCGTGGAATTCCGAGGCGCTCGAGCAGGCGGACGAACAGCTCGATCGACGCCTCAAATTCCGCGGGAACGACCTCGCTCGCGCCGAGGCGCTCCAACTCCTCGATCTCCGCCACACGGTGCGCGCGCGCGAGAATCGGCGCGCTCGGGCTCATCTGACGGGCGACGGCAACGATGCGTCTCGTGGCGGCGCGATCACTCACCGCAACCACGAGCGCTCGGCATCGGCTCACGCCGGCGCCCTCCAGTACACCACGGCGAGAAGCGTCGCCGAAATGAACCGGCACGCCGTCGCGTCCGGCCGCGCGGACGCGCGCCGGATCCAGCTCCAGCGCAACGAATGGGATCGACGTCGCGCCCAGCACGCGCCCGATGGCCTGCCCGGTGCGGCCGTAGCCGGCGACAACGACGTGGTCCTCGAGACGGGACCCGCCCGCCGCCTTGCCGGTATCCACCATGACCAGGCGCCGCGCGCGCCCGAGCATCAACGGTGTGAGCATCATCGTCACCACAGCGGCGCCGAGAAAGGCTTGCTCCAAAGCTGCCGGCATGAGCCCGAGGCCCGCCGCCTCCCGGCTCATCACGAACGAGAACTCCCCGATCTGCGCCAGTGACGCTGCGGCCACTACGCCCATCCGCGCCGAGCGCCAAGCGACGCCCACTACGGCGCCGCAGACGGCGCCCTTGGCCAGAACGAACCCGACCATGGCGACGGTGAGCCCCGGATCGGCCACCAAAGCCAGAGGATCGAGCAGCATGCCGACGGTCGTGAAGAACAGCGCGACAAAGGCATCGCGCAGAGGGAGAATCTCGGCAAAAACCTGGTGCGCATAAGGCGTGCCGGAAAGGGCCAAGCCGGCCAGAAAGGCTCCCAGCGGCAACGAGAGCCCGAGCCCGTGTGCCGCCAACGCCATCCCGAAGGCGAGCAAGAGAGAGGCCGTGGGAAACAACTCCGGCGTGCGCGTGCGCGCCACGAGCTCGAGAATGCTCGGAAGCGCGAAGCGCGCGAGCACCACCAACGCCACCAGTACGACGCCGGCGCGCAAGAGCGCGAAGCCCGCGGCTCCCGCGACTCCTGCCGACGGCCCTCCGAGGACCGGTAGGAGCAGGATCATGGGCACCAGGGCGAGATCCTGGAAGAACAGAATCTCCGCGGCCGCCTGACCGTGCGGTGCATCCACCTCTGCGCGCTCGGAGTAGAGCTTGAAGACCGTCGCCGTGCTCGACAGCGATACGAGAAAGCCGACGGCGGTCGCCGTCGGCCACGCGAAACCCAGCCAGTGGAAGCCGACGGCGGTCACCAGAACGCTGGTGACGACCTGAACGCTGCCGTTGGCGATCATGCGCGTGACAGCCCGGCGCATACGATCGAACGAGAGCTCGATCCCGACCCCAAATAGTAGCAAGGAGACGCCGATGTCGGCGAGTTGCTCGATGCCCTCGGAGTTCGAGGCCACGGCCAGTCCACCCGGCCCTGCGAGCACTCCTGCGACGAGATACGCTACTGTAGGTGGAACTCCGACCGCGCGGCCGATGACGACCGCCATCGATGCGACGGCGAGCAGAAGAACGACGTCCGTTAGTAACACAGCGGCGGCCATTGTGTCCTTGAGCCCTCGGTGGTTCAATTGGATCGGCCGAACGCATCTTGACACTGCGTTGTCAGCCACGCCTACAAAGAGACCGCCGTCGCAGAGGGGATGACGCGCGCAACAATGCACCATCGCCGCCTATGGAAGGGACGAAAAGCCGAGACCGGTTTCGCCCGAGTATCTCGTGGAGGTGGGCCGTAAGGTCTTCGAGATGCCCAACGTGGAGCTGGTCGGCCTGCGCGCCCTCGGCGAGCAGGCATACCACTCCATTCTGGGGCGGGCTCTGGGTTATATGACTGGCGAGCACAGCCCCGGGCCCGTGCTGGCCGGTTTAAAAGCCTACCCCCAGTCCCGTCGCGGCGTCTGCAACGGCTGAGAGGCCCGGCTGCGGTCACACTTTGGCGATCACCTCGTCGGCGATGCGGTGTAGCGCTCCCACCTTGTCTTCCAAGGTGATCGAGTCGGGATCGGCGTAAGGATCGCGGATGGCGACGATCAGATCGGTGACCCCGCGCTCCTCCATCTGGCGAACGCTGTCCACGGTCGGCGTGCCGAACGAGAATACGTGAATCTCGAACGGTTCGCGCTCGCGGCCGTACTCCTCGCGCAATTCTGATAGGCGCGTGAGGAGGTGCTCGAGTGTCTCTTCGTCGCTGCCGGCGTGCATCCACCCGTCACCCGTTCTGGCCGCACGCCGGAGCGCGGGCTCGGAGTGACCGCCGATCAGGATCGGGATCGGCTCGCTCGGCACCGGGCAGATTTTCACGCTCTCCAGATCGTAGTGCTTGCCGTGGAATTCGAAGAATCCGCCCCGGCTGAGCCCACGGATGATGTCGATCATCTCGTCCATACGCTTGCCGCGCGATTTCCACTCCTGGTCGCAGATACGGAAATCGTCGGGCCAGGGGCTGAGCCCGATGCCGAAGACGAAGCGGTTGCCTGTGAGCACGGCCACCGAGGTCGCCGACTTCGCCACCAGTACCGGATGACGAATGGGCAGCTTGACGACGAAGGTGTTGAAGCGAAGCCGCTTGGTCACCGCGCCCATCGCCGGGATCAGCGAGAAGGGTTCGATGAACGGCTTGTCCTCCAGAAAACTGCGATCGCCATCGGGAGTGTAGGGGTACTTGCTGTCGGACACTTCCGGGTAGCAAATGCTGTCGGGGATTATGAACGAGTCCCAACCGGCTTCCTCGGCCGCAATCGCCAGCGGGACGTACTGGCCTGGGTCGCACATGGACTCAGCTACTGAAAATCGCATCGTGGCTCCTGGTTCTCCTATTGCCTGGTGCGGGCGCCCGTTCTCTTAGCACGAACCGGTCACGACGGCCCACTCCCAGCATTCGGGCGGTCGTCCACCCCGACCGATGCCGGCACAATATGCGCCGCGACGGCGCTACGCAGGCTCTCGCTGGCGATTTGGGTCGACTAGTGTTTCGATGCGACTTCCCCGCAATGGGGATGATCATGAGTTCATGGTGTTCGAGGCATAAATGACGAGGGATGGCGAAACACTGCGCGGGTCGGATGAAGCTGCGGGAATCGAACGAGCGCGCCGGCCCTCCATTCTTTCTTATCGTCCTTCGCTCCTCGATGCATGGGGCATTGCCGCCCAGGTCGCTGTGCTATGGATCTCGCTTGCAGTGCTCTCCATTGTTTTCTCCCTCGTGATCGACGGGAGTGCGCTCCGCAATCTGCTACTCCCCGCAGCGTTGCGCCGCAGGATGATCGCGTCTGAGCTCTCCCTCCTTGCGATCCCAGCTGGCGTTATCGGGGGTATCGTCGCCATCCTTGGCCAGATCATCGAACGTCGCTTGGGGAAAGCTGCAGCGATGCGCAAGTTCTGTTGGCTGGGGCTTTGCACGTTCGTGTGTATCCCCGTGGGCCTCTACGTATCGAGCTGGGTTGGATTTCTCGGTACGGACCGATTTCTGGACGGCGCAGGCTTTCGGTTCGTGGCCACCAATCCGGTGCAGTTCTTTCAGCACGCCGCGCATATGGATCCCCTCGTCGTTGTCGCGGCACCGGTGCTGGTCGTCCTGGGCTCGTTTGCCTGGGCGTGGGGATTGCAGATCCTCCTCGCGCGTCTTGCTCGGCCCCCCCTCCTTGCGATAACGGGCCTTGCTCTCGCGGGTGTTGCCGTCGCGTTCAACTTTTCCGGTGCTTTGGTCGAGGACCATCTGCCTAGTCTGGGCAAGCCCGTCCGCGATCCGGAAGTGGGCACGGTCTACAACTATGACGACTTGGTTCGGAGTTGTCGCGAAGATCGGTCGGGGCCCATCCTCCACGCGTTGGCAGACCTTGGCGCGTATGGCCATGGGAGCGTTCGAGAGATCGCGGTGGATGAAAGTATCGAGATCCGCCGCGAGCCGATCATCACCCTCCCCGAGTACCTTCACCAGGTAGACGAGGAGAAGGTGAAGCACTGGAACGTGATCGTCGTGCTCGTCGAGTCCTTGCGTCCGGATCAACTCGAGAGTTTCGGTGGGCGGCGCGTCGTCATGCCTGGCGTCGAAGCCGTTGCACGAGAGGCTCGCCGTTTTCCGGATCATTACACCCAGGCCAGCCACTCGAATTACGCAGATCTTTGTCCCCTCTCTTCCCACTACCCGCTGCGCTCTCCGCGAACACACGTCTATTCCGAGAACCCCAGCTATCCCCGCGTACTGATCTACGACATCTTGAAAGCGATGGGTTGGCACACGGCGATCATTTCCTCACAGAACGAAATGTGGGGTGGCATGATCAACTATCTGCGCACGGGCGCC
>PIVZ01001284.1 GCA_003354045.1 bacterium | reverse complement strand
TTGCGGCCAGTCGGGCGAACGCGTGCTTCGCGCCGTCCGTGAGCGCATCGAGATCGGGCGGCGGCATTGCGCTCATTACGGTCTGCGCGGCGTTCTCGCGGAAAGCGCCGGCCGGGTGGCCGTCTTCCTCGCGATCGATGACGCCACCGTCGGGGTCAACCGTGTCGGCCGTGACGCCCGCCGCTTCGATCGCACGGGTGTTGGCTATCAACGTGTGGCCGTCGTGCTTGATGACGATGGCGGGCCGGTCGGGGCACGCTTCATCGAGGTCGTGCCGGGTGGGTAGGCGCCGCGCGCCGGGAGCTTTCCCGCCGGGGCGCTTCACCTCTGAATCCTCTTGGTCGAGGTCCTGCTCGTCGAAGCTCAGACCTACCGTCCAGTCGCCCGTACCAGCAGCTCCGGCTCTCCCGGCCATCTTCTCCTGCAACTCGCGGATCGACCTCACGCCGCGTAGATCGACGTTCATGTCGTAGTAGGCCATGACGACCGGATGAAGGTGAGTGTCGATGAAGCCGGGCAACAGGGCGCGGCCGGCGAGGTCGAATGTTTCGTACTCACTGCCGAGCGCCGCGCGGCATTCATCTTCGGAACCCGCGGCCACGATCGAACCGTCGCGCACTGCCACGACCGCCGCGCCAGGCATCGAGTCGTCTACCGTGTATACGTCGCCGCCGAAGTAGAGCTGACCGGAGTCTGCCTCAGACCCGGCGCTCACGTGGTATCTACGACGGTAGCCGGCGCCAT
>PIVZ01001283.1 GCA_003354045.1 bacterium | reverse complement strand
TGCCCACGCTACTCTCGTGGATATCGCGGCTGGCCGCGCGGAACCGGCTCTACAACATGATCGTGACCAATGTGCCGGGCCCGCAGTTTCCCCTCTATATGCTCGGCTCGAGGATGCTGGAGGCATATCCCCTGGTTCCGCTCTTCAAGAACCAGGGCATCGGCATCGCACTGCTCAGCTATCGGGGCAAGCTCTACTGGGGTTTCAACGCCGACCACGACGTCCTGCCCGAGTTGCACGATTTCATGCTGTGCGTGGAGCAGAGCTTTGCCGAACTGTGCGAGACGGCCGGCATGCGGCCGAAAGCGGCCCGCGAATTGCAAGGCCAAGAGGCAGAGGCTTCGGCCGTGCAGGAGCGAACAACGGAGAAAGCGGACACCGTCGCCGGACGTGCGCAGGAGGGCGAAGTCGAGGACAGCGCCGCGCGCGGACAAATGGAGATGCCGGCCGGCGACGGAGACGGGGCAGTGCAGATCGGGGAGCCCGAGCGGCCCACCCGGCACTGAGCCCGCAGCCGACAGAGCCCGGCGCCAAGAAAATTGTAGCCTCGGGGCGCCGATCGTAGAGCACGCAGGTTGAAGGTCTTGTATATTTCCGACTTTTCGGTATAAAACTCTCCAGAGCCTGCGCCGAAAGGTTTCCCCACGACACAAACCCTGCGGCGCCAAAACAGGAGGCTCGTAATTTACCCGTGGGGAATCTTGCGCCAACCATCCCGGATCTCGGCTACTGGAAATCGCAGATC
>PIVZ01001282.1 GCA_003354045.1 bacterium | reverse complement strand
CCACCGTGGTCAGATCGCCGATCCATGCCTCGAGCCAAAATTCGCAGGAACGGGTCGCGTCGAGGAGGTCAAAAGACTCTTTCTCTCACACCCCGGGCGAGTCCTTCTTGACGACCGACTCCGGATCCTCGACGATGGCGGCGATCGCCTCCGTGTCGAGGTCGATCCAGGCGCCGTCGATCTCGAGCTCGACGAGAGTGTAGGGAAAATCCAACCGGCCACGAGGCTCGACGGCACAGGTGTAAAACTGCAGAGATCCTTGATCTTCAACCGTCGAGTGCATGGTGAAGCGCCCGCCGCCGGCCTCGATCTGGTCGGCGTCAACCGGCGCCGCCGTGGCCTGAACGCCGACCCACAACTCGACCCAAAACGCGCAGGAGCGGCCCGCGATCGACCGGGGGGAGGGCCGAGCGGCTTCGGGCGCCGGCTCCTCGGCTGCGGCCTGAGCGCCGTCAGCTACCAGCGCCTTGCCCGGCGTCTGTGCCTCAGCCGACATCTCCGGGCCCTTCTCGGGCTTCGAGCAGGCCAGGACGAGCAACAATGCGGCGAGGACGGTCATTTTCCTGATCATGGACATAGTCGCCGTAGTAGTTCAGACTGAAGGTATTAAGGAAACCGTGATCATGGTTCAAAAAGCGATCTGAGCCATCGGCATAAGACAACAGCCCGTTCGCGTCGACACGCGCATGACCTGGATCGGCGCCTGGCAAAAGCCCGTCATTCATGGCGGGGGTGCCAATTTCCC
>PIVZ01000084.1 GCA_003354045.1 bacterium | reverse complement strand
GGCCGAGGTCCATCATCTGCTCCAGCTCGCCGGTGTCGCGTGGAGCCATTAGCGTGAAGTTCGGCAGGCAGCGCATGTAGGCGATGTCGAAGACGCCGTTGTGGGTGGGGCCGTCGGCGCCTACCACGCCGCCGCGGTCGAGGCAGAACAACACGGGCGCATTTTGCAGCGCGATTTCCTGGAAAAGCTGATCGTAGGCGCGCTGCAAGAAAGTCGAGTAAATGGCGCAGATCGGCCGATGCCCGGCCAGTGCAAGGCCGGAGGCCATGCCCACGGCATGTTGCTCGGCCATGCCGATGTCGAGGCAACGCTCGGGGAAACGCTCCTGCATTTTCACGAGCCCGGTACCCTCGAGCATCGCGGCGGTGAGTACGATCACGCGCGGGTCGCGCTCCGCCATGGTAATGGTGTGGTCGGCAAAGGCGCTCGTGAAGCTCGGCCCGCCCTGCTCCGGGAACTCCTTGGGGATGCCGGCGCGCACGGTCTTGCTGGGGGGGGCAGCGTGGTAGCAGGTGATCTCCGGCTCGTCGTCCTTGTAGCCGAGCCCTTTTTTGGTGACGACGTGAATCAGCACTGGGCGCTGCATCCAGCGTGTGGCACTGAAGGCGGCCCTCAAGGCGTCGATGTCGTGGCCGTCTATGGGCCCGTAGTAGAAGAAGCCGAGCTCCTCGAAGACGATCCCCATTGCGTGGTGCGGGATGATGCCCTGGATGGAGTGGTACCAGCGCTGCAAGACGTCCTCGACGTTGTCGCCGATGCGGGGAATTCGCTTGATCGCCTTTTGGATGGTGCGCAGCCGGTGGTTTAGCCAGGTCGAGCTACGCGCCCGAGAGAGGTAGGCGCTCATCGCGCCCACGCTCGGACTTATGCCCATGTTGTTGTCGTTGAGGATGACGACCAAGTTGAGGTCTTTGTAAGAGCCCCCGTGGTTGATGGCCTCGAAGGCCATGCCCTCTTGCAGCGCTCCGTCGCCGATCACGGCCACCGCCTTGCGGGTGACATCCTCGGTGTGATCGCGCCACGCTACGGCAAAGCCCACGGCCGTCGAGATGCTGGTTCCGCCGTGACCCGTCTTCACGGTGTCGTATGGCGATTCCTCAGGTTCGGGGAATCCCGAGAGGCCGCCCCACTGGCGCATGGTGCCGAAGCGCTCGGCGCGCCCGGTAAGTAGCTTGTAGGGATAGCACTGGTGTCCTACGTCCCAGATGAGCTTGTCTCGCTCGTTGAACTCGAACTCGGCCAGCAGGGCCATGGTCAGTTCCACGACGCCGAGGCCGGCGCCCAGATGGCCACCCGTATGGGTGACCGACTCGATGATGAACGAGCGGATCTCGTCCGCCATAGCGGACAAGCGTTCGGTATCCATGTGCTCGAGCTCATTCGGCGAACCGAGTGCCTCGAGCAACGGATACTTGGAATTGCGCCCGAGCTTCAAAGTGAGTTTCCTGCCCGGCGGGCCGGACCCGCCACGAAACAACTGACGCTATCTCGCACACTTCGAGTTGTCTAGGGACGGGGACCGAGGGCCGGGCCGCCCCTGGTCGGCGACTCGGCACGCTGGCCGGGAGCCGGGCAATCTCCTATTCTGCCCGGGCGCGTCGCGGCCGCGAAATGAGGTTATCGAATGGGCAAGCTCGACGACAAAGTAGCCATAGTGACCGGCGCCGGCCAAGGCATAGGCGAGGGGATAGCGCGGTCTTTTGCCAGAGAAGGTGCAAAGGTCGTAGTGGCCGAAATTGATGAGAACAGCGGTAGTGCAACGGTCGAGGCTCTCGCGGGTATCGGCGCCGAGGCTCTCTTCGTTCATACCGACGTTGGAGACAAGTCCAGCGTACGGGCGATGGTTGACACGACATTGGCGCGCTTCGGCCGTGTGCACGTCCTGGTGAACAACGCCCAGGGCCTCACCATGCTCGGTCGCGTCGAGCACAAGAGCGACGACGACTTTGCCCTCTCGCTCTCCACCGGTCTTTACGGAACCCTGTGGGCGATGCAGGCGGTCTACCCCGGAATGCGCGACCAGGGCGGCGGCTCCATCATCAACCTGGCCTCGCTGAACGGCATCAACGCCCACAAGTTCTCGGTCGATTACAACGCGACGAAGGAAGCCATCCGCGCGCTCAGCCGTACTGCCGCCGCCGAATGGGGCCGCCACGACATACGGGTAAACATTCTCGCCCCGGGGGCCGCCACACCCGCCGCGGTGGCCTTCTTCGAGGCCAATCCGGAGACGGCCGAGGAAATCCAAAAGATGATCCCGCTCGGGCACCTCGGCGATCCCGAAACGGAGATAGCCCCGGTCGCCGTCTTCCTGGCCTCCGAGGATGCGCGCTATGTGACCGGCAACACGATCTACGCCGACGGTGGCGGGCACATCAACGGCGTGCCCTGGCATCCTGACCTGCCCGAGGAGCCGCTCGGTGGATAGAGAACAGATGAAGGACGTCGAGAAACTCCTGGCCTACGAAGAGATCCGTCAACTTGCGTATCGCTACGCGCTGGCGACAGATTCCCGCGACATCGATGCCCTGGTAGAGCTCTTCGTGGAGGACGTGCAGGTCGGGCGCGACACCTTCGGCCGTGAAGCACTGCGAGCGAACTTCGACGAGCAGCTTCGCGCGGTGGGCATAACCATACTTTTCGTCGCCAACCACATCATCGACTTCGATGACGACGAACACGCCCGCGGTATCGTCTACTGCAAGGGTGAGGTTCAGGACGGCGAGAGCTGGATCCACCAGGCCATCCAGTATCGCGACAGCTACGAGCGTCGCGATGGCAAGTGGCTGTTCGTACGCCGCCGCCACCTGCTCTGGTACGGCAGCGAGATCGGCGAGAATCCCCTGGCCTTGCCCCCGGCCAAATGGCCCGCGCATCACAAGGGGCGCGGTACCATCCCCGAGAGCTGGGACTCCTGGCGCCGGTTTTGGAAAAAAGGATAGGCGCCGTCTCAGAGAGAGAGGCGCGCGTTTCCTCTCCCGCGGCCGATGGGCGCTCCTTCGGCTAACGCCAGTCGGGGAACAGCCCGAGCTCCAGGCAAAGATCCTGCGCGAAGACGGTCTGCCCGCTCCGCTGCTTGGCTTCAGGGGCGCTGGTCAGCCAGGCGATCACGGCGCCCGGAACCTCCGGCGGCGCTCCTCGGAACCTGCTGGTAAGCTCCCCGTCCGGGTCGTTGAGCTTCATCGCTTCGGTCAGTACGAAACCGGGCTCGACGTTGAAGAACATCACGCCTTTGTCGGGGTGCTCGATGTGGAGCACCCCGGCCATTCGATGAAACGCGGCCTTCGAAGCTCCGTAGGCATAGCCCCAACCTCCCTTGCCGGCCGGCGCGGGAGGATCGACCATCCCGGCGGATGAGACCAGGTTGACGATTACACCACTGCCGCGCTCGAGCATGTCGGGCAGAACCTTCTGCGTGAGATATATCTGCGAGAAGACATTGGCCTGGAACATGGTCTCGACGGAAGCGAGATCGAGGTCGAGAAAGCGCACCATGGAGGCCGGCCCGGTGTAGATGCCATTATTGATGAGCGCGTCGATACGGCCCCACTTGGCCATCGTCTCTTCGAGGGCCGCTTCAATCGAAGAACGGTCAAGCAAGTCCAGCCTGATGGCGAGCGCTTCACGACCGGTCTTGCGCACCTCTTGTACGGTGGTCTCGACGCTGCCGGGCAGGGGGCGGCCGTCGAAGCTTTGCCCTTCCTTCATGGTGCGGGCAGTGACGACCACGTCGTAGCCGCGGGCGGCCAGCGCGATCGCTGCCTGCTTTCCTATTCCCCGGCTCGCGCCGGTCACGAAGGCGACCTTTCGTTCCATCGGGCGTTTACCTCTCCGTTGCCACCGTCCTGGGGGTGGAGTCGATGAAATAGCAGAGGGCCGCCAGTGGCGCGAGATCGGATGCTGCGGCAAGCTTCAAAGCCGAGATCGCAGACATTGGCCTTCTGTGTGTACACGCGCAGGTGTGGGGATATAGTAGACAGGTTCCCCACGGCCGCCGGATGTTTATCCCGCGGCGGCTTCTACAGTCGGGCCGCGGCCCGCGCCATGCAGGTGCGCAGGAGGATCACGCCATGAAAATCAGGTTTCTAGGATCCGACCGGCCGTCGCTCTGTTCGATGTTGCTGGCAGTTTCTGCCGCATGCCTGACGGTCTTGCTTGCCGCCGCTCTACCGGCTGCGGCGGAAGAAGGCGAAGTCCCGTCATGCGCTTGGCTGGCATCGCCCCCCGCGTCGGCCGATGCCGCGGAGCCCGAACCGGCTACCGGAGCGGCTGCGGCGGAGTCCGTAGCGGCTACCGGGGCGCCGGATGCCGTCGAGCCTGCGCCGGCCGCGGCGCCTGCTGTGGCGGCTGACTCCGACAGCGCGGTGGCACCGCCTACCAAGCCCACGCCGGCCAAGGCCGGTGGCATGAGAGTTTACATAGACCCGGAGACCGGGGAGTTCACGACCCCGCCGCCCGGAGTAGCAGTGCCGGCGCCGCGTGCACCGGCGAGACCCGCGCCCGAGATGGTAGAAAGCGAGATACCCGGCGGCGGTGTCATGATCGACGTCTCCGACCGGTTGCGGGTCTACTCGAAGGCGCGTTTACAGGAAGACGGCCGCGTCGAGATCGAATGCGAGAGCGATCCGTCGCTGCCGTCCGCGGCCGAGGCGGAATGCGCATCGCCAGCGCCTGAGGCGACCCCCTCTCAGGCGACGGAGTGATGCCATGGTTGGGCACATCCCCTCTGTGCCTGTCGCGTTAGCCGATGATGTCGGTGACGCGGTGAATGTCGTCCGGGTCCAGGGTTGTCGGCACCAGCAACAGCTCGTCGGTGCCGAGGTCTTCGACCATTCGAACCGCATCTTTGAAGGCTTGTACTGAAGTCGTAGTTATCGTCGGTGCCAGCATTTCCGCCACGCCCGGTCCCATGAAGTTGAGGTAGCGGCCGACGTAGCTGTCGATCTGCTCGCGCGCGCCGTCTCCGAGCGCGTACCAGAAGCAGGTGACCAATCGTGGGGGCTTCGAGCGGCCTTGCTCCTTCCAGGCCGTCCGTGCCAGATCGAAGCCTGCGGCGATCTCATCGCGCGATGGTCCGAAGCTGAAGCCGCAGATGCCGTCGGCCCAGCGCGCCGCACGCCGGGTAGATTTCGGCAACAGTGAGCCGGAGAGAATCTCCGGGCCGCCGGGTTGAAGCGGATAAGGCTCGAGCGGTCTCTGCGCCTCTTCGATCACGCGTTCTCCCGCCCAGGCGCGTCGCATTAGCGCCACCTGGCTCTCGAGCTTGTCGAGCCGCTTGCCGTCGAAGGGGGCATCAAAGGCGCGGTAGTCTTCCTCGCGCGCGCCGACGCCGACGCCGAGGATCACGCGGCCGCCCGAGAGCACGTCGAGCGTGGCCACCTGCTTGGCGACATGGATAGCGCTGTGCATGGGCAACACGAGCACGGAGAACTGTAACATCACCCGCTCGGTCACGGCTGCCGCCACCGACATCGTCACCATGACCTCCGGGTTAGGAAAGAATATCCGCTCGCCGACAGCGAGGCTGGAGAACGGCCCGCCGTCTATTCGCCGTGACCATTCGATGACCAGCTCGCGGTCGAGTCCCGGGGCCATGATGGGTAGATTCATTCCGATCTTCATATCGCGCCAAGCTCCCGCCCCGCTGCTACCTAAATCGCCCGCCCTGGGCAAGGCACGGGTTTGGTCGGACCACTTGCCCGCATGGATCACCGCTCGCTAGCCTCTTGGCCGTCGTTGCAGAGGTGTTGATGACCCATGCGGACTCGGGCTGTTCGTCTGGCCTTGCCGCCGTGTTAGCCTCCACGCAAAGCGACGAGGAGATTCTACATATGTCCAAGATGGAAGAGATCGAGGCGATCAAGCAGCTCAAGTACAAGTACTTCCGCTGCCTGGACCGCAAGGAGTGGGACGGTCTGGCCGAAACCCTGACCGAGGATGCCACCTGTGCCTACGACAGCGGCAAGTACTCCTTCGAGGGTCGCGACGGGATACTGGGCTTCCTCACGGGAGCCCTCGACAACCCGCGGATCATCAGTCTGCACCAGGGCCACCATCCTGAGATCGAGCTCACGAGCGAGACGACTGCGAAGGGAACCTGGTACCTCGAGGACTACGTGATCTTTGCCGAGAGCAATACGGCCGTGCGTGGCGCGGCCTTCTATTTCGACGAATACGTGAAAATCGACGGCAAGTGGAAGATAAAGACCACCGGCTATCAGCGCACGTTCGAGGATTTCGAAAGCAGAGAGCACGTACAACACACGACCACGATGTTCGACGCGCAAGAGTAGCCGACGTCGTTCACCGAGACGCCGTCAGGCACCCTTCGGGTTAGCGTGCCTCGAGCCAGATGAGCCAGGAAAAGGAAGACGACCCATTCGTCGAGCCCGCCATGAGCGGGCGCGCGTGGGAGGAGTTCTGCGACTCTCTCAAACGAGCCGGTCGCATAGTTCTCGAGCGCTCGCCCGACAGCGATCTCGACCGCGCCGAAGGCTACCGTTACCTTACGCGGCTCACTCGCATGGGCCTCCGGCTCTGTCTCGAGTATGCGGACCCGAGCGCCCCGCAGCTCATTCGCTACATGGACCCCACGCAGAAGTTCGGCGTGGACAATCCCGACCAGCTCTACCAGTGGGCACGGATAAGCGGACGACATGACTACCGGCTGTCGGGTCCTCGCGGCACGGTGGGTTACATCGGCATCGGTGTCTATGCGGGCTCGGCCGCGCGAGGCGGAAGACGCACGGTGGCACACGTAAACGCCAACGACCTCGTCGTCGGCGAAGACGGCACGCTCGACGTGGTGCTGAGCGCGCACGAGCACGGTGGCAACTGGATCGCCCTGGAGCCCGACACGACGACGTTACTGGTCAGGCAGACGATGAACGACCGAGCGACCGAGGTGCCGGCCGCCCTCACGCTCGAATGCCTCGACCGCAAAGGTCCGCCGGCGGCGCTCGATTCCGCGCGGTTGGTAAAAGGGCTGCGGCGGGCCGCCGCCCAGGTGGAAGGCTCGGCGGCGCTGTTTGCCGACCTCTCCGACCGCTGGAAGGAGCGGCCGAACTACCTTCATCCCTCCGACCGCCGCGTGGCCGAGCAGAGCTTCGGCGACCCGGACCTGTACTACATGGGCGGTTACTGGCGGCTCGCCTCCGATGAAGCACTGGTCATCGAGTTCACGCCGCCCGAGTGTCACTACTGGGGCTTCCTCCTCTGTAACTACTGGACAGAGTCGCTCGAGTATCGCTACCGCCAGGTGTCGGTAAACAAGCACAGCGCCTGTTACCGTTCGGACGGCTCGGTCGAGATAGTGGTGGCGCACAGCGACCCGGGGCTTGCCGGCGCCAGCTGGATCGACACCGAAGGTCACACGGAAGGAACCATGACGCTGCGCTGGCTGCTCGCCCGCGACACCCCGGTGCCGGCCCCGCGCGTGGTCAAGCACCGGGAGCTTGCCCGCGCGTGATGCCGTTCGAACTCGCCACCTTCATCAAGATGTTCCGCCTGGCCTTTGCCGAGCGGATGTCGAAGCGTCGGCGCCGAGTGGTGGTGTCCCTGCTCATACTCATCCCGGTGCTGGCCGCGATCAATGCCGTTTGCCTGCTGCTCGACCATGTCTTCTTCCCCGGCTTCAGGCGCATGCAGGTGCGAAAGCCGGTATTCATCATCGGCCATGCGCGCAGTGGCACGTCACTCTTGCATCGGCTGATGACGGCCGACGAGGGCCGCTTCGTCTATTTCCGCATGTACGAGATGCTAGTCCCCTCGCTGGTGCAGAAGAAGCTCATCCGGGCGGTTGCGCGGCTCGACCGGCGCTACCTGGACTCACGCATCGCCCGCCGAATAGAAGCCTGGGAGGATCGCACTTTTGCGAAAGGCCGCCAGATGCACCCGATGAGCCTCGGCGGCCCCGAGGAGGACGAGTTCCTGCTTGCCCTTTCGTGCGCCTCGGGCGTGTGGATGACGGTGTTCCCATACATGCGGGAGCTCGACTATCTCTACTATTTCGACGACCGGCCTGCGCCGCGCCGTCGCCGCGTTCTCGAGTTCTATCGTGCATGCGTCAAGCGGCAGCTCTACCTGGAAGGGCCCGGTCGCGTTCTGTGCAGCAAGAACCCGGTGTTTTGCGGAAAGGTCGAGAGTCTCATCGAGGCTTTTCCCGATGCCCGTTTCGTGATTTTGGCGCGCAATCCACTCGAAACGATCCCGAGCCTGCTCAAGATGATGGAGCGCAACTGGCGAGCCTCGGACTGCGACCGCGAGCGAATGGACGATTCGCTGGCCCGCCTGGCCGAGCAATCGTTCCACAGCTATCGCTATCCTTTCGAGGTGCTCGCCCGGCATCCCGAAGTGAAACATGCAATAATCGAGTATCCCGAGCTCGTGGAGAACCCGAGGCGAACCATGGAAGCGCTCTACGAGCGACTCGGGCTCGATATCAGTCCGGAATTTGCGCAGGTGCTGGCCGAAGAGGAAAAACGGTCACGCTCGCACCGTGCCGAGCACGTGTATACGTTGGAAGAGTTCGGCTTGGCCGGCGCGGAGATACGCACCGAGCTCGCCGACCTCTTCGAGCGTTTCGGCTGGACCGACGAAGAGACGGGCCGCGCAGTTCGTTGAGAGACCCCGAATCTCGGCGTGTGGCGAGAAAAGAGGGTGATTCAGCGGAGTGTCGGGCGTGGGCGTCGGGGATGAGTCGGGAACCATGGAAATGACCGCGCAGAACGAGACACAATGATTCGCGGCGTTGCACTGTTCCTGACCGTTCTGACCGGTTTCAGCGGGCTCGTCTACGAGATCGCCTGGCAGAAGTACCTGGCCGCGTTGCTCGGGTCGCACAGTGAAGCGACGGCCGCAGTGCTTGGTATCTTCCTGGGCGGGCTTGCCTACGGATATTCCCTGTTCGGCCGCGTGACACGCCGACTAGTCGAGCGCGCCAGGGAGAAAGGAGAGCCGGCCAGCCTCCTTCTTACCTACGGTATAGTGGAAGCCGGCATCGGCGTGTGGGCTCTCCTGTTCCCTGTTCTCTTCAGGGCCGTGCAGAGCCTGTCGCTGACGATACCCGGCGGAGTCGAGGCATTCGCCTTCAGCGCCGACGTACTTCTGTGCGCCCTCTTGATCGGTCCGCCTACGGTGCTGATGGGCGGCACCATTCCGATTCTGACGCAGGCCCTGGCAAGCGGCCTGGCAGATGCCACGCGCTTTCACGCTTTCGTCTACGCCTTCAACACCGCCGGCGCCTTCGTCGGCGCGCTGGCCGGCGGTTTCTTCCTGATCCCCTGGCTGGGACTCGACGGCGTGGTGCTGGCCATGGGTTTCGTCAACCTCGGCGTCGGGATCCTCTTCGCCGTTCTCGGCAGGCGGAGCAGTTTGAGTGTCGCGAGTGTCGAGGACACGGGCGGCAAACCAGAGCTACCGAACGGGTATTACTCATACGCCACTGTGGCGCTGCTGTCGGGCTTCGCGATGATGGCCCTGCAGACGACCATGAACCGCATCGGCGGTCTCTCCCTCGGCCCTTCCCATTTCACGTTCGCGATGGTGGTGGCCACCTTCGTCCTGTCCATTGCGCTCGGCAGCTTCGCGGTTACAGCGCTACCGAAGATCCGACCGAGCTACTTGGTGATCTCTCAGTGGGCGCTGGTGGCCCTGCTACTGGTGCTCTATCCGCACGTAGCGGACGCTCCCTACTGGGCTCACCGGATTCGCACCGGCTTCGGGACTGTCAGTAGCGACTTCTACCCGTATCACCTCAGGGTCTTCCTTGGCCTACTGGCCGTCTTCGTGTTGCCGCTCGGACTCTCGGGTGCGACCCTGCCGTTGCTCTTTCACCACTTGCGTCGCGAGGTTGGCGACCTGGGGAGTATTGCCGGCCGCCTTTATAGCTGGAACACGGTCGGTTCCCTGCTTGGCGCACTTCTCGCGGGCTACGCCTTGCTTTTCTGGCTCGACCTTCACCACATCTATCGCTTGGCTGTGCTGACCCTTGCCGTCGGAGCCGCGATCGTCACCGTGCGAGTCCTGGGCAAGGGGCGCGTGCCGGCAGCCGCAGGTCTCGCTGTAGTCGCCATCTGGATCGGTCTCCAGCCGCAGTGGTCCCAGTACCAACTCTCCTCGGGGCTTTTCCAGCACCGCGTTGCCGCATGGTACACGGATACCGGTGCCGACTATTTCTTCGAGCAATTCCGCCGGTTCAAGAGCGTGCGGCGCATCGTCTTCTACGACGACGACCCCACAACTTCCGTAGCCGTGATCCGCTACCCGGACGCGGAACTGGGCGAAGGTGTTGCGATTCTCACCAACGGCAAGTCGGACGGCGCAGTGCCCGGCGACAACCTGACAATGGCAATGGCCTCGCTGTTGCCGGCCATCTTGGCCGAGAAGGCCGAGCGCAGCTTCGTCGTCGGCTACGGAACCGGCGTAACCGTGGCCGAGCTGGCTGCCGTGCCGTCCATGCGCGAGGTGGTAGTGGCCGAGATCTCGCAGGGCGTGATTGATGCGGCACCGTACTTCGAGCCCTATACCCTGCCGGCAGCAACCAGCGAGAAGACGAAGCTACTTCGCAGTGACGCTTACCGGGCTTTGCTCAGAAGCGAGGGAGGCTATGACGTCATAGCCTCCGAGCCGAGCCATCCGTGGGTTACCGGCGTCGAGATGTTGTTCAGTGCCGAGTTTCTCCGGGCAGGACGCGAACGGCTTGCCCCGGGCGGCATCTTTGCGCAGTGGTATCATGTCTACTCCACGGACGTGGCAACGATGGAGTTGGTGCTCAATACCTACCGGCAGATCTTCGACCGGGTCGCGCTCTGGTATGCCATGCCCAATGATTTCTTGATACTGGGATTCAAGGACGGCGAGCACGACGTCGATCTCGACCGGCTCGAGGCGCGGTGGTTAAACGAGGGCTATGCCGCGAGCTTCGCACGCGTGGGAATAGAGTCCTTCGGCGCATTCCTTGCGCATGAGATCCTGCCGATGGGCGTGCTTGCCGAAGCCGATTTGACCGAAGAAGTGCACACGATCACGCATCCGATCTTGAGCCACCGTGCGGCACAGGCGTTTTTCGTCGGGAAGACAGCTGCTTTACCACCGACGTTCGCCGGTGAAGCCGGAACCGTCGGTGCTAGCAACTCTCTTCTTCGTCGCTACAAGGACAAGCTCGGCGGCACGATGCCACCGAAGGTTCGATCCGCAATCATTGGCGAGACTTGCGAGAAACAAAAGAAACTCTGTCTGGCGTTGGTGGCCGAGTGGCAACAGCAGAAGCCGGACTCGAAGGTGCTCCGTAGACTCGTTCCCCGGCTGCGTAAGCACTTGGACAAGACTCTCTCGGAGGAGTCACTCTCACGTGCCCGCGCCCTCTTCGATATCGATTCGGTTCGCACCTACGTGAAGAGCTACGAAGACGCGCGCGATCTCGCACGGACCTTCGTCAAGTACTATCACCACGCGGCACCGTTCCGCGCGGATGCCCTGCGCGAAGCATGGCAGGGCTGTGCCGGCGATCCCCGTTGCGATGCCGTGCTTGCACGGCTCGGCGACGACTGACCGGCTTCGTCGCTACTTTTTCCGCGCGATGAAGCGTCCCTGGGCTACCTTGCCGTCACGAGCGTACTCGTTGAGGGCCGCCATTTCGCCTGCTACGGCCGTCATCAGGTCGAGGTCGAAGCCGAAGATCTTGAGCGCGTCGTAGGTGAGCTGCTTGTCGACCATCTCGCTGTAGAGATCGACGTAGGGCGAGAACAACCCGGTGTCCTCGGCCACTTCCACCTCGCAACCGTTCTCCTCGAGCAGTGTCCGGTAGCCTGCCAGGTCTTCGACGTTGGCAAACTTCATGAAGCCGAGAAACCGCCCCGCTTCCTCGTCGGAAAGGCCGGCCTCGCCCTCGATCCAATCGGTGAAGGCGATGGTCCCGCCGGGTTTGACGAGCCTGACGGCTTCGGCGATCAACCCCGGCTTGTCCACCACGTAGCACCACGCGTCTTCGCCCCACACGAAGTCGGCCTCACCGTCCGGTAGTCCGGTGGCGCAGGCGTCGGCCACGATCAAGCGTACGCGGTCGGCCACGCCTTCGTCTTCGCATCGTTGGCGTCCACACTCCACGACTTTCTCCGTCACATCGACGCCGGTCATCGAGGCCACCTCGCGGAAGTGAACCAGAAAACGAGAGCCGGCGCCGTTACAGCAGCACAGATCCACCCCGGACTGTCCGGCACCGATGTCGGCGCGCACCGCCAGTTCCATCGACGAGCGAAATCCGCCGATGTGGATCTGCTCGCCCATGATGAGCTCCCATAGGTCGCCTTCGGGACCTTCGTAGACTGCCTGGACATCGCTCACGCCGATACCGTCAAGTGTTTTCATGCTGGACTCCTCGCAGGCGGGATGTTGGATTTTCGAAGGCCGCCTCCGCCCGCCGTGAACACCACGACGCGTCTGTGCAAGAGCGCGTCAGCTGATTCGCGCGGGAGGTCAACGTGCCTGGCTATGAGAGTTGAGTAAAGGTTCAGTCGCGCTGCCAGACCAGCGAGCCCCAGGCAATGGTCGCCTTGACGCACTTGCTCGAGAGCATCTGCCTGGCCTCGGCCCACGGGCGGTCGAGCAGACAGAGATCGGCCGGTGCGCCCACCTCGACCGCTCGAGGTGGTGCCCCCGGGGCCTGTGCAGGAGAGGTAAACAGGGCAAGCGCACGCTCGGGTGTCAGACTTTCGTGCCCCCCGAGTGTGTGCCCGGAAGCGGTGCTACGGTTTACGGCGGCATTCATCGCAAGCCAGGGGTCGGCGGCGCCGAATGGCGAATCCGTACCGCCGCCGAGCGGCACGCCGGCCTCGAGGAATCCCTGGCAGCGGTAGAGCCATGGGAGGTCGCGGGGCTCCACGTCGATA
>PIVZ01000617.1 GCA_003354045.1 bacterium | reverse complement strand
CCGCCGCTACCGTGCAATCCCGAGCCCATACCCTCTACGCTCTGTCTGGATCAAGTTTCCGCCACCCCACCATGACCGCCCCCGCCAACCCTGACCGGCGCGATTGTTCGAGTTCCACAGAGCCACTATAGAGACATTGTCGCACCGTGTCCGCCCGAGCTTCCTGACGATGGAGACGCGAGTGCACCGCCAATGGCCACAAAGAGGACACCAGTCGAAAGGACGCTGCTGGTACCCACGAAGCTCACACCGCCGGTGGGAGCGCCGCGGTCCATCGAGCGGCGGCGCCTGGTCGGGCTTCTCGAACGGACGCCGGAGGCGAAGCTGGCCCTGGTGCGCGCGCCCGCGGGCTACGGCAAGACCACACTGATGGTGCAATGGCTCCGCCGGCTGGCCGGGCATGGGGTGCGTACGGCGTGGCTGAGCCTCGACGAGAGTGATAACGACCCGGCTCGCTTGCTCACCTACCTGGCTGCAGCGACCGTCGCCACGACTCGGGGCCACGGTACAGGCGACCTGGACGCTTTTGCCGAAGACCTTACACATCGAGCAACCGGAGACGTCGCGGCGCTTGTCGATCACCTGGCATTGTCCGACCCGCCCTTCGTACTTTTCCTCGACGACTTCGACACCATAACGAACCAGCAGGCGCACGCATTGACGCGCATGCTGATAGAGCGTCTGCCGGCCGGCAACCGCATCGTGATGGGCACCAGAGGAGTCCCCGACCTTCGGCTGGCACGGCTACGCGTGAAGGGTCATCTGGTGGAGGTGCGCGCCCCCGACCTTCGTTTCGCGCGCGAAGAGACCGCTGCGTTCGTGCGCAGCACTCAGGGCATCGAACTGAGCGAATCCACAGTGGACGAGCTCCACAACCGTACCGAGGGTTGGGTCGCCGCACTACAGTTGATGGCGCTGGCACTGAGCGGTCGCGAAGACGCAGATTCCTTCATAGGCTCGCTTTCGGGCACCTACGCCGACATTGCCGACTATCTAGCCGAAGACGTGCTCGCTCATCAGCCGCAAGAGATGAAAGAGTTCTTGCTCGACACCAGTGTCCTCAAGCGGCTGAGCGGGCCGCTGTGCGACGCAGTGACCGGCAGGAATGACGGCGCCGAGATGCTCGAACGTCTCGAACGCGCCAATCTGTTCCTCACGCCTCTAGACGACGAGCGCCGGTGGTACCGGTACCACCGGCTCTTCTCCGACTTCCTGTCGGGACAACTGGAGCGCACCTCGGCCACGAAGCCGCCTGACCTGCACCGGGCTGCGGCGCGGTGGTATGGCGAATACGGTTCGCCGGTGGAAGCCATCGACCACGCCCTGGCGGCCGACGATGGCGCGCTCGCGGCGACCCTCATGGATGAATGCGCCCAGGCGCTGGTCCTCCAAGGGCAGCTTCGAACCGTGGTCGATTGGACCGACCGCATGGGAGCCGATGTTCTCGACGGCCATCCCGCTACGCGAGTCGCACAGACCTGGGCGCTGGCCCTTCTGAACGAGATCGACGAGGCGCAGGCCGCACTGGCCGCGCTGAAGAGATCTCTCGGACCGAAAGAGGTGGAGGCGGCGATCTCGGACAACGCCCTTACCCTCGAACCTTTCATCGCCGTGCTCGACGACCGTGTGGAAGCGTTCGAGCTGGCACGCAAGAACCTGCCAAAGCTTTCACGAACGGAGGGCTTTCAGCACGGCGCCCTCACCGGGGTGATCGGCTATGGATGCCTGGCGGCTGGCCGGTTCGAAGAGGCCCGGACCTACATAACGCAGAGCAGAGCCAGTCACGCCGCAGCCAAGAGTGTGCTCGGGGTCGCCTATGCAACCACCGTCGCGGGCGTGGCCGAGGCGGTACAGGGGAACCTCGGGCACGCGCTCGCGCTCTATCGGCAAGCGCAGGCAGAGGCGGAGGGTGAAACCGCAGCACCTTCCTACGCCGCTGCATTCGGGGTCGGCTTCCTGGCCGAGCTTCTATACGAGCTCGATGAGCTCGATGAGGCCGAGCGTAACCTCGACCGCTATCTCATGGTCGCAGAGCAGAACGGGATTCTCGACTCCGTGGTATGTGGGTTCTTGACGCTCGCGCGCATTCACCATGTTCGCGGCAAACCGGAGCGCGCGTTTACCGTGCTCGATGACGCAGAACTGGCCGGGTTCCGACGCCGATCGCCACGTCTGGTGGCAAACGTTCGCTGGGAGAGAGTACGAATGGCCGTCTTGCGCGGCGACGTCGAAGAGGCTCAGACGCTGGCAGCGCAGATCAGCGGCGACCTTGTCGACGCCGAGCCGGAAGGCTTCGCCATGCCAGCCGGCGAAATCGAGGCACGTGGCATCACCGCAATGCGTCTGCTGATCGGCAGCGGACAACACAAGCGAGCTCTGGGTACGATCAGGACCGAGCTGGAGAGAGCCGAATCGCAAAGGCGTAGTAGACGGTCGCTCAAGCTCACGATCCTCAAGGCCGCGGCCCTCGATGCCGCCGGCGATCGTCAGGCCGCCTTGCGCACCATGCGCAGCGCCCTGCTTCTCGGCGAACCGGAGGGCTTCATTCGCAGCTTTGCCGACGAGGGACAACCTGTCGCCAAGCTCATAAGCGAACTCCGTGACGGGCTTGCCGGTGAAGACGAAGACGGTCGCGCGGAGATTCCTGTAGCCTACCTCGACCGCATCCTCACGGCTGCCGGACAGACGCCCACCGGTGCTTCGGAAACTCTCTCGGCCGAAGACGCTGCACCCGTCGAACCACTCTCCGAGCGCGAGATCGAAATCCTCCGTCTACTCTCGAGCGGACTCTCAAACCGCGGCCTCGCCAAGCGCCTCTTCCTCTCCGAGAACACCGTCAAGTGGCACCTCAGAAACATCTACGAAAAGCTCGGCGTCCGCAGCCGCACCCAAGCCGTAGCAGCCGGCCGCACCCACGGCCTCATAGTTTAGAGGGGGTCGTCGCTTACCCTTCAGCCAGGGGGCTAGTTGCTTACATATATTATACCATATAAGTATATGGCAGCCGAGACGCCGCATGCTACGCTCCGCCGGTGAGTTCAACGACCTTTGAGTGGGACGACGGGAAGGATCGAGAGAACCTGGCCAAGCA
>PIVZ01001281.1 GCA_003354045.1 bacterium | reverse complement strand
TGTTCTCGATGATGCACGATCTGTGCATGGCCGAGGGCAAGGACATCCACGCCGGCCCGATCGACGGTGCACTGTACCTCGGGTTCTTCGACATCATGGGCTTCGGAACCATCATCCACTCAATGGCAGCGATCAAGAAGCTGGTATTCGAAGGCGGGCAGCTCACCATGGACGAGCTGCTCGCGGCTCTGGACGCCGACTTCGAGGGGCACGAGGCCGTCCGGCAACTCTGCGTCAACGCTCCCAAGTACGGCAACAACGACCAGTATGCGGATTCAATCGGCTACGACATCGAAGAATGCTTTGCACGCCTTGCACACGATCATACCACCGCCTTTGGTGGCGAGCTCGACGTGCGCTACGTCTCGATAACCTCCCATGTTCCCCTCGGGCTGGTCGTGTCGGCCACGCCGGACGGTCGTAGAGCCGGCGAGCCCTTGTCGGAGAGCATCAGCCCTTCGCAGGGCGTTGACACGAAAGGCCCGACAGCCACGCTCAACTCCATCGCCAGCACGAAGTGTGCACAGTACAAGGAACGTGCGGCGAGGCTGCTGAACATGAAACTCTCACCTGCCTCGGTGGCCGGCGAAGAAGGCACGAAGAAGCTCGGCGCGTTGATCCGAGCGGTCTGCGACATGAAGATGTGGCACATCCAGTTCAACATCGTCAATCGCGAGACGTTGATCGCGGCGCAGCGGAACCCGGAGAAATACCGCAACCTGTTGGTCCGGGTGGCCGGGTACAGCGCC
>PIVZ01000616.1 GCA_003354045.1 bacterium | reverse complement strand
AGCAGCGTGTTGAACATCATTACCCGACCGGCCGACAAGCCCGGCTTCGGTGGCTCCGCGTCGTACGGCTCCTTCAGCAGCGGCAAGCTCTCGGCCCACGCCACGGCACCGTTAGCCGCCGGATCCATGGCAGCGTTCCTGACCGTGAAGACAACGGAGGGCGACTTCGAGGTCGAGGACAACAATGGCACGCCGAACAACCCCCACGACGACAAGATCAGCAACCGCCGCAACAACGAGAGCAACTCGGCCGACCTACTGCTGCGCTACCGCGCCGAGATGGAAGGCGGATCGCTGCTCACCCTGCGCGACAACTTCTTCCACAAGGACGAAGGCGTCCCCGGACAGGCGCACAACAAGAGCCCAACGGGCGACCTGATCACAACGCGCAACGTGGTTGCGGCGGCCTGGCAATCGGCGGACCGCGCGGTGCGGCTCGAGGGAGACGTCACCTATTTCTACCAGCAGCCCGAGCAACTCGCTGGCGGCTCTCCCGATAGCGAAAACACGACCTGGGCAGGGCGGGTGGCGGCAGCATACTCGCACGGCATAGGCGACCATCATTTCATCGAGGCCAGCCTGGAAACCGCCTACGAGACCTTCTTCGGCCGCTTTCCCGATGACGCGGGGCGGGCGGCCAGCGACCAGGAGCGCAACGCGCTGGCCGTCGCCGTGGGCGACGAGATCTCGCTTCCACGTCTCGGCCTGGCCGTCGCCCTTCAGTTCCGGCACGAGCGCCTGTGGAACCGCTTCGATGCCGCCAGCTACGCCTTCGGGGAGGCACCACCGGACGACGAGGAGAGTTCGACGGACCCGAGACTCGGTCTGCGCTGGGACGCCGCACCGGGGCTTACGCTCAAGGCCAACATCGGAACCTACTTCCGACCGCCCAATTTCGGCGAGATGTTCGGCGAAGACGGATTCTCCCGCGCCAGCCCTGGGTTGCGGCCCGAGAGCGGGGTGAACAGAGACGTAGGCCTGCAGTGGACGTACTCGCCCCGGCGATGGCTCGCACGCATCGCTGCGGAGTATGCATACTTCTACAACGACGTCGACGACGTGATCGTCGTCTTCCAGACCCCGAGTCGAATCCCTAAGTCGATCAACCTCGAAAAGGCGCGAGTGCGCGGTCACGAGCTGCGCATGGATCTTTCCAACGACTCGGGCCTCGCAGTTTCTGCCAACTACACCCACCAGGACGCCGAGAACCTTTCAAATAGGCTCGACCTGCACGGTATGGACCTGCCCGCCCTGCCGCAGGACGAGGCTTATGCACGCCTGAGCTTCGAGCGCGGGCGATGGATGGTGAGCTATGAGCTCGCCTACGAGGGGGCTAACTACCTGAACCCCAGCAACACCGATCGTGTCGGATCGCGGCTGCTGCACAACGCCACCATCGTCGTGAGCCAGCTTGCCGGCGGTTTCGAGGCACGTCTCGAGGTCGAGAATCTCACAGACCAGCTTGTCGAGGACGAGCTGAACTATCCGCTGCCCGGCCGCGCTTGGTACCTGACGTTGAGCTATGCCGGCTCGCGCTAGCGTGTTCGCCGCCCGGCCGAGCCCGCACTCGCCGTCGGCACCTCCACCACGCTGGCGTGCGCGAGCATTGCCCGAGGGATAGAAGGTCATCGAATGTCGTCACAATCTCTCAGCGTTGCCCCTCGCGCGCGCGTGTTCCGCGCGTGGTGTGGTCGAAGATCGGCGTTGTACGCGCTCGAACTCGCAACCGTCGCATCTGCCTTGCTGCTGCTGACCGCGCCGCCCGTAGCCGCACTGTGCGGGGACATGAGCGGCGACGGCACTGTTGCCGCCTCCGACGCCCTCGTGGCCCTCAAGGACGCCGTCGCCGGCGATTACCGCGCCGTCGGCGATGTGGCTCCGCCGGGCGCGCCCGACGGTTTGTTGAGTGCCACCGATGCACTTGCCATCCTGCTTGCGGCCGTCGAAAAGCGCATTCCTCGGTGCGCGGCGGCCACCGCCACACGCGCCTTTATCGCCACCGCGTCTTCTCTGTTCGACGCCGCCGGGGTCGCCGTCATGGATCTCGACGGCCAGGTGGTCGCCTCTCGCAATGGCGCCTCGCACCGCGACTCGGTGGCCAGAACGCAGGCCGGCCGCGCCTTCGTCATAAACCGCTTCGGAGCCAATTCGCTGCTCGAGATAGACCCCGACGGCGCCGCGCTGCCGGTGATCAAAGAGTGCAGCGTATCCGACGGCTTCGACTCCAACCCCCATGATTTCGTATTGCTCTCGCCCGAGAAGGGTTACGTCACGCTCTACGAGGGCGCCGAGCTGCTGGTGATCGACCCGCGCAGTCTCGACCCTGCCGTCGATCCGCCGTGCGCAAATCTCATCAGCGGACATGTCGATCTCTCCAGCCTGGCCGACGACGACGGCATGCCCGAGATGGACCAGATGCGCGTCGTAGGCGACCGCCTCTTCGTGCTGCTGCAAATCCTCGATCAAGATGCCGTATTCCGACCGGCCGGCCCGGCGCGCCTGGCGGTGGTCGACACCACTGACGACTCGCTGGTGGGCAGCGTCGAGCTCGAGCTCACCAACCCCTTCGCCGAGACCAAGGGCCTCATCTACGACGACGCACGCAGACGCCTCTACGTCGGTGGACCGGGCAGGGTGTTCGCCGACTTCACCGACGGCGGCATCGAAGCGGTCAACGTCGATACGCTCGAGTCCGAAGGAGTTCTGATGACCGGAGCGGAACTCGGCGGAGACCTGTTCGACTTCGTGATTGTCGGCGACCGGCGCGCCTACGCGATCGTCGCCTACGCCGACGAGACCAACTCCGTGGTTGAGCTCGACCTCGACCGGCGCGAGGTGGTGCTGCCCGAGCTACTCAGCAGCGCGGAGATGATAAGCGACATAGAGTTGACCGAGACCGGCGAGCTGTGGGTCGCCTTCCGCGAAGACAGCGGCGAGGCCACCCCCGGAGTGCGCATCTTCTCTATCGCCGACAACGGCGAGATCACGGACGAGCCCATCTATCCGGGCAGCCTGCCCTTCAACATCACCTTCCTCGACTGAGGAAATCGGGGACGGGTACCTATTTCAGGGGCAGCCCCTGAAATAGGTACCCG
>PIVZ01000083.1 GCA_003354045.1 bacterium | reverse complement strand
TTTTAAATCAGATTCATTCATTGTCCTTATCCCTCAAATTATAAATACTAATTGTGTCCTCTTCAACATCTATGTAGCCCCACTTGTTAACCTTCAACCCCGGGGTGCTCTGCGCGATGATCGGGTTGGATTTGGTCCCGAGTGCGTAGATCACCGTGTCCACATCTAATACCTTCTCGCTACCCGGCTTTGCAATGGGGCGCCGGCGGCCGGAGTCGTCGGGCTCGCCGAGTTCCATCTCTATCACTTCCAAGCCCGTGACCCAGCCTTTCTCGTTGCCGAGGATACGCACCGGGTTGGTCTGCCAGTAGCACTCGACACCTTCCTCGATCGCGTGATGCAGCTCATCCTCGCGTGCCGGCGCCTCCTTTATGCTGCGCCGGTAGACCAGGCAGACGGCTTCGGCCCCCATTCTGAGCGCCACACGGGCCCCGTCCATGGCCGTGTTGCCGGCGCCGATCAGCGCCACGCGCTTGCCCATCCCCACGGGGGTGTCGTAGAGGGGCTGGCGAAAGCCCTGCATCAGATTCACGCGGGTGAGAAATTCGTTGGCCGAGAATACGCCGTTGAGGGCCTCGCCTTCAATACCCATGAAGGTGGGACTGCCGGCCCCGGTCCCGATGAACACCGCGTCGAAGCCGCGCTCCTCGAGGAGGTCCGGAATCGTGAAGAGCTTGCCGATTACGGTGTCTAGCTCGAACTTCACACCCATCTCGGCCAGCGCGTTGATCTCTACGTCGATGATCTCGTTCGGTAGCCGGAACTCGGGAATGCCGTATTTGAGAACCCCGCCGGCCACGTGCAAGGCCTCGAAGACCGTCACCTCCACGCCGGCCTTGACGAGGTCGCCGGCACAGGCCAGTCCGGCCGGGCCGGAGCCGATGATCGCGGCCCGCTTGCCGGCGGTGTGCTCTTGTGTCGCGTCGTCCCAGCCACGTCCGACCCCGAAATCGGCGACGAAACGCTCGAGACGCCCTATCGCGACGGGCTCGAGCTTCTTGCCCACCACGCACAGGCCCTCGCACTGAGTCTCCTGCGGACACACCCGCCCACAGACGGCCGGCAGCGCATTGTCAGCCTTTAGAATCCGGTAGGAGCCCTCCATGTCCTTGCGCGATAGAGCCTCGATAAATCCCGGAATGTCGATCTCGACGGGGCAACCTTCCACGCAGCGGGGCTTCTTGCATTCGATGCAGCGGTCGGCCTCCGCAAGGGCGGCATCCATGCTGTAGCCGAGGGCCACCTCGTCGAAGTTCTCGACGCGCTCACTTGCCTCCTGCTCCGGGATCGGAGTCCTCTCGGGTGCAAGCGAACGCAGATGCTTTACCGGCTTCCTGGTACCCTCGGGCACCGGCGCAACCGCCGCCGGCAGTGGTGGCAGATCCTCGAGCCGCGTGCGGGCGCGTGAGGGAGGCTTGGCCGGATCTTCGCCACCCGGCCCGAGTGCGGCGAGGCGCTCGGTCTCCTCTTCATAGCGACTCATCGCTTCCCGCTCTTCGGCTTCGAAGCGTTTCTGACGCAGCATCAGCTCGTCGAAATCCACCTCGTGGCCGTCGAAGTCCGGCCCGTCCACACAGGCAAAGCGCATGCACTTGCCAATACTCACGCGACAGGAGCCGCACATGCCGGTGCCGTCCACCATGATCGAGTTGAGCGAAACCATGGTGCGGATGCCGTGGGGGCGGGTGAGCTCGGCACAGGCCTTCATCATCGGTAGCGGACCGATGGCGATTACTTCCTCTATGTCGTCGTTCTCGGCAAGCACCCGCTCGAGCACAACGGTGACGAAGCCCTTGGTCCCGAACGAGCCGTCGTCGGTGGCCACCAAGAACTCGTCGGAATCTTCCTCGAACTTGTCCATCCAGAACATCAGGTCCTGCGAGCGGAAGCCGATGATCGAGATGGTGTGGGAGCCGAGCTCCTTGTGGCGCCTCAGTTGGGGGAATACCGGAGCCACGCCGAGTCCGCCGCCGACCACGACCACCTTGTTCTTCTTCTCGAGGTGGGACTCGAGGCCAAGCGGCCCGATGAAATCCAGGACCGAATCGCCCTCCTCGAGGGTCATCATCTGGTAGGTGGTCTTGCCGACGGCCTGGATGACCACTGTGACGGTGCCGGCCCCGCGGTCATAATCGGCCACGGTGAGCGGGATACGCTCACCGGTCTCGTCGATACGGACCATCAGGAAATGGCCGGCCTGGCACGCGCGCGCCACGTCGGGCGCCAGCACGTCCCAGCGAAACGTCACCGGGCCGTACTGTTCGCGCTTGACTATCGGGTACATGTTTCGGTCGGTTCCCTATCCACCCCCCGTGCGCCGGCGGACCGGCGACGCTAGCAGGGACGCACTGCATTGTCATTGGCATTGTCATTGGTCGTCATTGGGTCGTCATTGGGGTCGGACCCCGCCATGGCCGCTTAAGTACACGGAACTACTTGATGCGGGCCTCTCGACAGTGGCAAAGAAGGCCCCAAACCCTCGTACCGCAGGCGAGCAATACCCCGATTAGGAAGGTTCCATGCCCCGCGCCAACCGCTACTACATCCCAGATCGCGTCTGGCACATCACGCATCGTTGCCACCAACGCCAGTTCCTCCTCTCATTCGCCCGCGACAGGCGAGCCTGGGTCGGTTGGCTCTTCCAAGCTCGCAAACGCTTCGGCCTGTGCGTCTTCAACTACCAGGTCACTTCGAACCACGTGCACCTCCTCGTCAAGGATCGCGGACGAGGTGAGATTGCCCGAAGCATGCAGCTAATCGAGGGCCGAACAGCCCAGGGTTACAATTGGCGCAAGAAACGAAGCGGAGCCTTCTGGCAAGACCGCTATCACGCAACCGCCGTTCAAACGGGAAATCACCTCGTAAACTGTCTCATCTACATCGATTTGAACATGGTGCGCGCCGGCAAAGTCGCGCATCCCCGTGCGTGGCCAGATGCCGGCTACCACGAGATTCAATGTCCGCGCCTTCGTTGTCGCATTATTGATCGACAAGCGCTCTCACACGCTCTCGAGCTGGCCAGTGTCGAGCGGCTGGCGACGGTGCACGCCCAGTACATCGACGCGGCACTGGAGCGGGATGCCATCGCACGCCAGCCACACTGGAGTGAAGCCGTCGCTGTTGGCACCAACGAGTACGTCAAGTCCGTTGCGGGAGAGTTGGGCATCAAGCGTCGGCGACGCAAGATCTACACGGCCGGCGAGGCCTCGGTTCTAGCGGAATCCCCGGCGAGCTACGGAGACGGGCCACCGCCACAACGTCCCCAGTTCCCCCCAGGCACCCTGCTAAACGCTCAATTCGTGCGCTCGAAACCGTCCGCTAACCTTTAATCTGTCGCCGAAAAGCCTGGAATCGCTAATGATTCCGAAGCGTTGTAGTGGTCCGACCCCAACCCTCCAACCCTCAGGCTTTGATCGGGTACTTGCCCCAACGGTGGGCGGCCTCGACCATCCAGGCGAGTCGCGTCGCATCCACGAACGGGTGAGAGTGACAGGCCGACAAGATGTAGCCGCCCCCTGGTGCGGCAGCCGAAATCGCCTTCCGCACCGCCGCCTCGATCTCTTCCCGGCTACCTCTCACCAGCAGATGGGAAACGTCGAGATTGCCCACGAGAACCAGATCGTGCCCGACTTGCTCTCGGACCCGGGCCAGGTCCATACCAGCCGTGGGCTCGAGCGTGATCAGCCCATCGAAGCCCCAGTCTACGAACATCTCGAGTAGCGGGTAGATGTTGCCGCACGAATGGAAGATCAGCTTCTTTCCGCGCGCGTGGACCAGATCGGCGACTCGCCGGTAGCTCTCACCGTAGAGCTCATCCGTGAGAGAGGGTCGCATGAAGGGGCCTGTCTTCTGCCCGAGATCGTCTCCCCCAAGCACGACCTCCACGCCGGAATCGAGAACGCCTTCCATATAGCGGAGGTAGAAATCGGTGTGGAAATCGATGACCCGCCTCACGAAGTCGGGCTTCTGATGGATGAAGCGCGTGAAGTTGACAAAGCCGATCGGCTGCCAGCTGTTCTCGAAGATGCCTGGCGCGGCGTAACCGATCGGAAGGATACTGTCGCCATAATCGTCGACCAGGCGTCTGTGGAAAGCCGCGGCGTTCGCTATCACCCTGTCGAAAAGGGGCGCTTTGCGCTCGACCCAGGCCTCCCACGCTTCCTCCGTCTCACACAGCGGGCGGCTGTAGTTAACCGCCATGTTTCCCTTCTCATCGGAGGACATCTCCCAGACCCGGCCGAACACGTCGTGCCATACCATCCCCAACGAAGATGCCTCGTCCGGCTCGAGCTGCATCAGCGCGTAGATCGTCCAGTTGGCGTCGAAGCCGAGCTTGACGGCGCTCTCCAGAGCTCCGGAGAAGTTGCCGTAGTACATCCTGTTCCAAAACCAGTTGCTGTTGAGCAGGCCCTTGATCGGGCGGCGAAGCAACGGTTTCTTCATCATGCCGACGAAGTCGGTGGCCTTCCTGTCGAGCACCTGATTGACGGTGGCGGGGTCCATGACCAGGCCCATCACCGGCACCCGGTCGGGTTCCTCGTGGTTAACGGCGGCGAGTATGCGTTCTTTGAAATCCACCAGCCAGGGTCAGGCGGCAAGCCAGCCGTTGATTATGTCGGTCCCGGTGACGGCGTCGGGCGCGAAGCCATCGGCACCGGCCTCGGTAGCGAAGCGCTCGGTCAGGGCGGCCCCTCCGATGAGAACCTTCACGTCGGCTCGCAAGCCGCGGCTGCGCAACTCCTCGATGGTACCGGTGACCTCACCGGCGGTTATCGTGAGCAGGCAGGACATGCCGAGCACCGCCGGCTGGTGCTCGCTCACGGCTTCGGCGAATTTCTCCTTGCTCACATCGATGCCGAGATCGATCACCTCGTAGCCAGCGCCCTGCGCATAGCTGGTGAAGATGTTCTTGCCGAGATCGTGCAGATCGCCGGCCACGGTGCCCACGACCACCTTCCCCCTACTTGCAGCCCCGCCGGCTGCCATCAGGGGTGCCAACACCGCCATCGCGGCCTTGGTGATCTCGCCGGCGTAGACCAGATCGGCGACGAACCACTCGCCTTCCTGAAAGCGCTTGCCGACTATCTCGAGGGCCGCCGCTATCCCTCCGACGCCTTGCTCGGCCGCTGTCGGCGCCGCGTCCGCGGTCAGTTGTTTCACCGCCGCCACGGCGGCGTCCATGTCGAGATCGAGAATCGCGTTCTTCAGGCTGTCGAGCACTTCACTCGCCATCGTCTATTGTCCCCTTTCGCGAGCGGCCGCGATTACCCATCTACGGGCGGTGCGTCTTACCGGTTTCGATCATGGCCGCGAAGTTCTCGGGCTTGACGTCCGGCGGCACGGCACAGCCGCTGCCCAGGATGAAACCACCGTCGCGGCCGATCTCGTCGATGAGACTCTTGCAGTATACGTTCACGTCCTCGGGCTTCCCGATAGAGAGCAGCGCAGCCGGAACGTCGCCGTGCAGGCATAGGTGACCGCCGAGAGTTTTCTTGGCCAGCACCATGTCGGTCATACTGTCGAGCTCGAGAATCGCCGAGCCGCGCGGTAGCTCCCGGAAGTAGGCCAGGTTCTTGTCCCAGCACTGATCGAGATGAAACAGCGTGACGATCCCTTCCGACCAGCAGGCATCGACGATCTCGCGCGTGTAAGGCCACCAGAAACGCTCGAAGACGGCCGGCGCATAGAAAAATCCGCAAGCCCGTTCTTCCGTCAACAGACACAGGTCGATGCCCGACTCCTTGGTCATGGCGATGACCCGGGGAATCAGATCGTCGGTCATGCGCCTGATGGCGCGCTCCACGGGCTCGGGGTCGTAGTAGAGGTCTTGCGTAAAAGGAACCATCGAGCGCATCAACGACAACGTAAAGAAAGGATGCAGGCTGTTACCGACGAAGAACGGCTTGGTATCGCGCTTGCCACACTCCTCGCAGAAAAGCTGGAAGCCCGCGGCGAGCTCCGCAACTTCGCCCGACAGGGTCTCGGGCTCGAGACCGCTTATACGCCCGAGGTACTCGTCGTAGTAGAACTGCTCCAGCCCCGAGTCCGTTATCTTGTCGTAGTCCGCCTGCTCGAGGACCTCATCTTCTTGGAGCTGAAACGGAACGTCGGGAGGCAGGTCCTTGCCGGGTATCCGCATCTTCATCGGTTGAGCGCCGATCGCCTGAAGTTGAGTAGGCGTGCAGGCTGCCGGGTAAGGATTCTCCCAGCCGCCGTATTCGTCGAAGACCTTGAAGGCCGCCTCCACCACCTTGCGGTTGTCGCCGGCAATGTCGGCCTGCGACAAACCGGTGAGGCCGGCCGCCGCTTCCCCGAGCAGGGTCGGCAGTACCGGCACGCGGTCGGGCTTTTCCAGGCGGATGGCCGCCCACAATCTTTCGTCCGAGGTCATCTTCTCGCTTGCTCCGGTAATAGAGTTATAGACGATTCCGCGACGTAGTCGTACACCGAGGGCGTCGCGGCTCTGCACCGCGCACGTGGCGGCCGGTGCAGCGCAGGCACGCAGCAAAGAGGCAACGCGCCGGTCGTCGGCTAGGAGTCTTACGCGCTCTGTTTGGTCTGACCAGTTTCGTCGGGGACTGCGTGGAGCTCCGCCGCCGCTGGCTCGACCGCTTCTTCCTCGCTGGCCAGGTGCTTGGCAAGCCTCTTGCCGAGCCCTATCAACGTGAGCGTCGGCGGCAATCCCCAGGCCTCCGGCAGCGCCGAGCAGTCGCACACGTAGAGGTTGTCGTACTCGGTCTTGAGGTCGGAATCGAGCAGGTCTCCGACCTTGACCGAGCCTCCCGGGTGGGCGGCAACGTAGCGACTACGGTAGACGTCGCGGGCTCCGGCATGCTTGAGAATCTCCTCGGCCCTCGAGTATCCTTTCGACAGTTTCTCCTTGTCTTCGGCGGGCAGACGCTTGCGCACACCGCCCTTGTCGGTGATCGCGCCGCTGAGCTCGTCCTTGGCCTTGATCATGATGCACAGCGTGCGCGAGTGGGCGAGAAGTTTGTCGAACCTCAGTGCCTGCGCCGTAAAGCCCATGTAGAGCAAGGCCGGCATCGTCATGTCCGTCATCAGGTAGCCTTCCTCTTTCATGTGAATCCCCGAAGCCATCGGGAACTCCTTGCCACCGTCGATGCCATCCACTGCACCCATGACAACGATCAGGGGGTCGAAGAAGAAGTCGTAGCCGGCGCCCGCGAGACCGCTTGCCCGCAGTATGACCGGTGAGCCGATTCCGCCGGCAGCTACGATAACGTCGTCCGCGAACGCCCGCCTGCTCTCCCGCCCACAGACATAATCGACTCCGACGGCCTTGCCGTTCTCCACGATGACCTTGGTCACTCGCGCGTGATTGGTCAAGACGGCACCGTTGCCGACTGCATCCTCGACGAACATGCGCGCACTCCACTTTGCCGCGTAGGGACAACCGTAGTTGCAGCGCCAGCATCCCTTCCTGCATTTGTCCTGGTAGACGAGCTTGGGGAGCTTCTGCCAGTCATAGCCAAGCTCGCACGCGCTGCTCATCAGGCGCTCGGCCATCGGACCCATGAGGTCGTCGGCCAGCGGCGCAATGGGCAGCTCGTGTTTGGCCTCCTCGACCTCGGAGGCGATGTCTAGACCGTGGGCAGAGAGCATCTCGAGCGGCGGATCGAAGGCGGTGGCATAATAGAAGAGAGAGCTCCCACCCGTAGTTATGCCCCTGACCGTGGCCAGCATGTCGGGGGTAAAGAGGACGCTCTTGCCGGGCACCCCGGCGGCCGCCGTGAACTGGGCGCTGGTGCCGGTCACCGGCGCGTTCCCGCCCCATTCGAGAATGAGCACGCGGCGGCCGCGCTCGGACAGCTCTTTTGCAACGGTGGCCCCACCGGGCCCCGAGCCCACTACTATTGCGTCATAGTTCTGGTGTCTTGAATCCATGGTGCTTCACCCTCTGACATGAACTCGTCTGAATGCGCAGCCCGTGGCCGTAGAAGGCCGCCCGACGTGCGCGATGCTACCTACCCGAGCACCTACTACTGCCTTTGTCTAGCAACCCGCCGAGCCTGGGTTATTCATGAGCGCTCGTCGCGGAGGAAAAAAGGGACAGGCACATTTTCCTCTGAGGAAGATATACCTGTCCCTTTTTTCCCCGAGCGAAGAGCGAGCCCGGCCACCGCGGAGCGCATCGCGCGGCTGCACGGCGCCCGGGTGTGGGAAAAGCGAGAGTTGGACAAAGGCGCGACATTCCGCTTCACACTGCATACAGTTGCGGGCAGCGTTTGAATCGCCCTGCGCGGGCCGCCAGAGACCTATATCGATCGGCAGTGACCCGTGCGGATTCGCACCGGCGCAGGCCGGCGCCATGGCCCACCCCGATGAGGGGCGCAGCAGGTATGGCAGGAAAGATACGCAGCGAGATTTCTGGCCAAATCGGCCATCTGATCTTCGACCACCCCGAGAGGCGCAATGCCGTCTCCGTGGGCATGTGGCGAGAGATACCTGAAGCGGTGGAGAACCTCGAGCACTCCGAGCAAGTGCGGGCCATCGTCGTGCGCGGCGCCGGCGAAGAGGCTTTCATATCGGGCGCCGACATCTCGGAGTTCGAGAACAGCCGCACCGGGGACGCCGCCGACACCTACGACGTCGATGCCGGACGCGCGATCGCGGCTATGGCCAATCTCGACAAGCCGCTGATCGCGCTGATCCATGGCTATTGCATCGGCGGCGGAGTGGCCCTCTCGCTGACGGCCGACCTGCGCTATGCGGCCGACGATGCCATCTTCGCAATTCCGGCGGCACGCCTGGGGCTCGGCTATCAGTTGCCGGCGATCCAGATGCTCGCGCAAACCGTCGGCTTCTCGGCCGCCAAGGAGATCCTTTTCACGGCCAAGCGTTTCAGCGCCGAGGAAGCGCTGCACATGGCGCTGGTCAACCGCGTGGTACCGAAGGCGGACCTCGACGAGTTCGTCGCCGAAGTCGCCGAGAGAATCGCCGGCAACGCTCCGCTTACCGTGCGCAGTGTAAAGCGCGGCGTGCGCGAACTCGCCAAGGACCCCGCCCTGCGCGATCTGGGTGAGGTGGACGGCGAGATCCGCGCCTGTTTCGAAAGCGAGGACTACCTTGAGGGTGTGCGCGCCTTTCTCGAGAAACGACGACCGGTGTTCCGCGGACGTTAACCCGGACTGTTCATGAATCACCCGGGTTGAAACAGGAGGATACAGAATTGGAGTCGCCCCGAGCTCCTCTTTCCGGCCTGCGCGTGCTCGACCTCACGCGCTATCTGGCAGGGCCGTTTTGCACGATGTTGCTGGCCGACTACGGCGCCGATGTCGTCAAGATAGAGTCGCCCAAGGGCCGCGAGTTCCGCCTGCCCGGCAGTGAACGCGACTCCTACTTCTTTCTCTCGAGCAACCGCGGCAAGCGCTCGGCGGTGATCGACTACCGCAATGAGAAAGGGCGCGAGTTGCTGCTGCGCATGCTCGACGGCTTCGACGTGCTGGTCGAGAACTTCCGCCCGGGCGTAATGCATAACCTCGGGCTCGGCCCTGAGATGCTCACCGAGCGCTTCCCGCGGCTCATCTACTGCGGGATCTCCGGCTTCGGCGCCGACGGGCCCTACCGCGACCGTCCGGGCTTCGACCAGATTGCCCAGGGCATGAGCGGCTTCATGAGTCTTACCGGAACGGCGGAAGCCGGCCCGACCCGCGCTGGGATCGCCATCGGCGACCTGCTTGGTGGTATCTTCGGCGCCCATGGCATTCAGCTCGCGCTACTCGAACGGGAGCGCACCGGCCGAGGCCAGATCGTGAACACCTCTCTTCTCGAGGCAATGGTTGGCACCTTGTCCTGGGGCGCCGGTATGTATTTCGAAACGGGCGCGGTCCCCGGGCCGGCCGGTCAGCATCATCCGCTCGCCTCGCCTTACGGGCGCTTTCGCGCCCGCGACGGCTACATGAATATAGCAGCCGGCAACGACGCCATGTGGGAGAAACTCGCAGGTGCGCTTGGCCACCCCGAGTGGATCCAAGACCAGCGTTTCTCCGGCCCGATCGATCGCATCGGCTACCGGGACGAGCTGACCGCCGAGATGGAGGCCGTCCTGGCCGAAGATGACGTGGCAGGCTGGGTAGACCGCCTCAACGCGGCAGGTATTCCCGCAGGACCGGTATTCGATATCGGGCAGGTCTTTGCCGATCCTCAGGTGCTGGCGCGAGAGATGCTGGTCGAGCTGCCGCATCCCGAGATCGGCACCTTCAAGACCACGGGGTTGCCGGTGAAGCTCTCGTCCAGCCCCGGCACCATCGAACGCCGCCCGCCGCTTCACGGTGAGCACACCGACGAGGTGCTGCTCGAGTGCGGCCTATCGCGCGAAGAAATCGAGACGCTGCGCCGCGACACCGTGATCCGGCAGAAGGGCTGAGCGCCCTTTCTTGTTCTTCCGCGAACTTTTCAGCTCTTCCGAGAAGCGGCGTATCCAATTCCCTCAGTCGGCGCCGGTGAAGACGCGCGTAAAGTTCGGCTGACCGGTGGCGGCCGTCACACCGCCGTCGATCACCAGCGTTGTACCGGTGATATAGGAGGCATCGTCGGAGGCCAGGAACGCGACCGCGCCGGCAATCTCTTCCGGAGTACCGATCCGTCCCATGGGAATGAGTGAGGCGTACTCGTCCATGATGGCGGGAAACATTTCTATCACGGGACCGAGCATTCCGGTCTCGATCGGGCCGGGGCACACGGCGTTTACACGGATGTTCTCGCGGGCGTGATCGATAGCCAGCGTGCGTGTGTAGTTGACGACCCCACCCTTGGCGGCGTTGTAGGCTGCCAGGCCGTAGTCGCCATGCGTCCCCGAGATGGAGGCCGTATTGATTATCGCCCCTCCGCCGGCGGCTCGCATATGCGGGATAGCCGCGCGACAGCCGTAGAAGACCGAGTGTAGATCGACGGCGATCACTTCGTGCCAGGTATCCGGATCGATGTCGGGTGTCTTCCCGGCCGAACCGATGCCGGCGTTGTTAAAGAGCACGTCGATGCGCCCAAAGCGGTCCACCGCCGCCTGCGTGCAGGCATCAACCTGCTCGATGTCGCTGACGTCGGTTGCCTGGAACGCAACGCCGCCACCGTCGGCACCGAGTTCCTCTGCAACACCGGCCAGCTCGTCGGCGTTCAAGTCGGCGAGCATGAGCTCGGCCCCTTCTTTAGCGAAACGACGCGCCGTCGCCGCGCCGATGCCGGAAGCCGCACCCGTTATGAAAACCACCTTGCCTGCGAATTTTCTTTCCACTTTCCGTCTCCTGTTCCTGCGCTTGATACCCTTAGTGCCACCGCAGCTACACGAGGCTACCCGACCCCCCGAGCCCTCACCAGAGCGACGCGGCATCACGAGAAAGGGGACCGGCATGACCGGTCCCCTCTCCTTGTCGCAATCGTTGCCGTCCGCTCGGGGCCTATTGCACGTAGCGCTTCTTGAACTCCTCGCCGGCCTTCTTGCGAGCCGCCTGCTCGTCGGGGTCCATCTTCCCCAGGATCCACTTGTGCTCGTCCATGTTGAGCACCGCATCGATCTCGGCGAGCACGGCATTGCCAGCCTCCCCTTTGCCTTCCTCGATGGCATGCTCGGCCAGCTCGCGCGCCTGCGGAATCAACTCCATGTAGAAGCGCTCGGCCACCTCGAAAAAGCCGTGCCACTGCGTGTAGTCGGGCCCCATCATCGAGGCACCGTGGCGGGCACGGCGCCCTTCGTGATGCCACAGGTAGAACCACGTCCACTCGATTTCATCATCGAAGGCAATCTCGGTGGTAATCAGACCGTTGGCTTTGAGGGCATTGACGACCCGCAAACCTGGCTTGGCGAACTTCTCGTTGTAGAGCTCGACGGCCGAGTCGAACTGGAAGTAGAATGCATCGACGAAAGCCTCGGAGTGGCACGCGCTGCAGACGTCCTTCATGTCCGCACGGCGGTCCTCCCAGGACTTGACTTTCTTGCCGAGCTTCTTGGCCTTCGCGTCCACCTTCTCGGAAACGGCGGGCCTCAGCGTCCAGCTTATCCTGTCGCCGACGTCGTGCGTTATCGGCTGGGTCGTAGTGGCGCTCATGTGACAGGTCGCACAGGTGGGGGCCGCCCAGTAATCCTCTCCTACCACCCACTTCGAGTTGTCGAGGTTCATCTTGTCGATGTTGCCGTAGTAGGCAATGCCGTGCTTGGACTCCTCGTAGATCTCCTTCTGCGGATGGTCGGGCCCGAGGTGGCACTTGCCGCAGTTCTCGGGCTGGCGGGCCTGGGCCGCAGAGAACGCGTGGCGCGAGTGACACGCCGAACAGGCGCCATTGCTACCGTCAGGATTGAGGCGGCCGACACCGGTGTTCGGCCAGGTGGCCGGATCGAGCGCGCCGTCGTCGAGCACCTTCACCACCGAACCGTGGCACTGCTTGCAGCCGTTCATTGCCGCAGCCGGCCCCTCGACGACCTCGCCGAGGACGTTGTCCAGGGAGCCGTGGATCTTGGCGGCTGAGGCGTGATGGCTTCCCATAAACTCTTCAGTCTCGCGCTCATGACAACGCGAACAGTCCTTCGGGGAAACGATGGTGGAGATGTAAACGAACTCGTGCTCGAAAGCGTCGGCGTCTTTCTTGTCGGCTCTGTGACATTCGTAGCAACCGACGTTGGCGCCGTAGTGCTTACTCGCGCCCCACTGGCCGTAGAGGCCGGGGCTGATTTCCTTGTGACAACCGACGCACTCGGCGCTTTCTTTGGACAGCTCGGGCAAGAGCTCACCCGCCACAGCCGGGTTCGCGAGGAAGACAGACATCAGACTCAGTGTAAGGAATTGCCGCATATACAGGCCCTCCCGGATCGCAGATCCCAGGTGTGAAAGTAGATTCGGTTTCTGCCGCAAATGCGAGAGGCATCGCCCCTGGCCTCGCCATCGGTTGTCAGGTGGCCACCGTCGTCAC